>NZ_JCBDGU010000057.1:0-276697 GCF_059834255.1 Vibrio sp. R11-SG3-ISO9 | reverse complement strand
CCGTATTTTTCGCAAAGCTGCACATCGATATGATTGCTCACCTTGCCCGTTTGACTGATCACTTCAAGGTTCGGGAGTTTAGATAAGAGCGATTCCGTTATCTGGGTACGTTCTCGAATCAGAACTAGAGCTTGGACATTCGCCAACTTCTCAACCAATTCTTGTTCTGAGTAAGTCTCATTAAAGACTGTGACATCCAGCCCTTCTAACAAACCAAAACAATCAAGATCTCGAACTGCGTTTTGGTAATCATCCAATACTGCTATTTTCACGGTTTTCTCCTTGTCGTTATAATTCTTTTTCTACTAACGCTAGCCACTGAGGGATGTGGTTTTGATACCACTGTATATATTTTGATGCTTGAGCACTGTTTCTAGGAGTTGGACTACTTTTTGAGGTTAGGATGTTTACCACGTCTACGATGATCCAACACTTAGCAATAATCAGGTGCCTTACAAGCTCCGGTTGAGGAATAGCCGCACTGTGTTGGCAATAGCGCTCCACCAGCGCTTGATAAGACTGCGGGGTTCCTAGCCCTTTAACTAAAGGCGCCAAGTCAATCGCAGGGCTGCCAAAACCAAACCTTTCCCAATCGAACAACACCAAATCGCCGTTAGTTCTGACGCCCCAGTTGCCGTCATTGGTGTCACCGGAAATCAAACCTGAACGTTCGAACACAACGCCTGATTTTGCTTGTATAGCTAAAATTGAAGATTCGACAATATTAGGCAGCTGCAAACTTTCGAAAGCTTGTTCCGTTGCACTAACAGTCCAGGCATGCTCTTTTAAATCAAAAGTGGGGATGTAAGTCGAGTTATGAATGGAAGCTAACTGCTTAAACGTTTGATCGTGAGCGACGAGTTCATCAAGGGAAATGCTGTGAGGGATGTACTCAATGAGAAGATCATTATCAGATATCCCCAGCAGCTTTGGGGCGTTCACTCCCGATAAAAAGTGAGAGGCAGTTTGATAAAAGTTCACCTCCACTTGAGAGGCTTGCTGTTTACGGATGCATTGAACACCATCAAGGCATTCCAAGGAAACTTTAGCCGCTCCCATCTGTGCTAGATCTTGTTTGGTCATCTTTGCTTAGCACTCCCTGCTAATCGATCATATTTGAACAGTCTCTATTGATATTGATGCCCTAAGACTGATTGAGATAAGGCCCGAGATGAGCAGCAACCTGTTGTGTGCACACACCGATGACAACATCGACACCAGCCTGTTTCAATATCTCAATTCCACGTCCGTTATTTCGAGGATCTGGGTCCAACATACCCACGACGACTTTCTTTATTCCAAACTGCGCTAAAGTGCGCGCGCAAGCAGGTGTGCGACCTACGAATGAGCATGGTTCTAATGTAACATAGGCAGTCACACCTTCTGCCGAACCTTGATAAGCGTTTAGAGCTTCAACTTCGGCATGATTACCACCCACGGCTTGTGTGTAACCTTCAGCAACAATCTTGTCATTTTTAACTAGAACGCAACCTACAGGCGGGTTAGGGATACACATCGGCAAGGCTTGCTTAGAAATCTCAAGCGCTCTTAGCATGAATGTTTCGTCCATTAGATTCTGCACCTCTCAGTATTCAAATCACTCTCGATGAAAGCTAATCTAACACATTGAGTTGCAATTAAAATCTCGACTTTCCCTTTTTAACCAACTTCGAATCGACATCGAATTATTCGTTAAATATCTTTTCTAACCACATCGAGCTTATGTACTCACCGTTCTTCTTTGCATATTCATTAAAGACGCCCACTTCTCTAAAACCAAAACGCTTATGTAGCGCTATTGAAGCCTCATTCGGCAAAGCGACACCTGACAAAACCCGATGAACACCATGAGCTTGGATAGCGCTGAATAGCTTCTCATAAAGCTTGGAACCAACCCCTTTCCCTTGAATGAACGGCGCCAGATAAACCGTCACCTCTGCAGTTTCATCAAAGGCAGCCATTGCTCTGTATGGCTGGGAGCAAGCGAACCCTATAAGTTTACCGTTATCGATCGCTACATAGATTTGATGCCTGCTATCTGGCTTAAACTGGGAGAACCACTCCAATCGATTGTCTAGTGACAGCGGGGACTCCTCAAAGCGAGCATTAGAATGTTCAATGTAATAATTGAAAATATCCGTAATGCTCGAAACATCAGCTAACTGCCCTGTTCTGATTTCCATTGTCGCTACTTCTTACTTTTTAATTTATGGTGCTTATTTTGAAACTATGTCCATGGCGAAGTTTCTTTATTACTGCATGAATACAGCCTCTAACTTGTTCCCATCAGGATCTCGCACAAACGCCGCATAGTAAGTTTCACCATATTCGGGTCTGGGGCCAGGCTGTCCTTCACATTGCCCTCCTAGCTCAAGAGCAGTTTTATAGAAACGCATAACTGCGTCTTTGGATGGTGCATTCAATGCGACATGCACACCATTACCCGACGTCGCCTTACCTTCAATTGGATACCCTATCCAAAACTCAAAACGTTCACCGTAAGCGGCGGCGGCATTCTCAATATAATGCGTTCGATTTATAGAGAGAGTCTCAAGAACAGCATCGTAGAAGGAAACGGCTTTCTCGAGGTCTGAAATACCGATAGAGATATGATTTAAGATCATCGTGTACTACTCCTTTTTTAGGATAGGATACACAACAACACTGTATATAAAAACAGTATCAGTAAATTATCTGAACTTTAGTTAAAAATCACACCACTCACTGTGCAGCACAGCCATAATAACAGTGTCCCACCACTGCCCTTTAAAGAAACGATGTTCGTTTAAGTGCGCCTCTTTACGCATGCCTAAACGACGGCAAAGGTTTATCGCAGCCAAGTTTCGGCTGATAGTCTCAGCATAAATACGATGAACACCCAATTCTTTAAAACCGAAGTCAGCGAGCTTAAATGCCGCTTCTTGAGCGAACTGACTTCCTTGTGAAGCTCGAGAGAAAGCACAACCCATAGACGCTTGTCGATTTTGTTCTAATCGCAAACAAACCGTACCTATAAACTCATTGGTACTCTTAAGTTCAACAGCGAGTTGATAAGCTTGCCTTGGGCTTTCAGTTGACTGAGCCACAAATAGTTCAGTGAGCTGCCTATATTTGTTTGGATCACAATCATTTTCATCATAGAAACGTTGATACTTGACATCTTGAGACATAGCAACAAAAGCATCTTGATCATCGAGTGTCATGTCTCTCAGAATTAGTCGCTCTGTTTCCAATTTAAACATTTTGCGACTCCTTTGCATTGCCATAAACCACTTTGAGCGAGGGCCATAAGACGAGCCAATTCTTCGCGTATACGCGTTGATCAAATAACGAACGCGGTCTTTTCGGATTGTAAGTGATGCGTCCATTGAATAGAGATTCAAAACCGAAGGCGGACACACATTCGTAATCGTTGTCTTCCGTGACTCTAACACCTACAGCCGTTTCTTTTTCAGGCCAGTAGCTCATAGCATCGAGGGTGCTTTGGTATGGTTGGTCGTTATTTCTGTGATGCATCAAAGCTTGGTTGCGAACCTGCCAATTAAGCTGTGGCATTTGTGTCTTGAGCCAAGCCTCATGCTTAAAACAGGCATTGAGGTCCACTTCATCATCATCGAAATAAACAACGTCAATATCATTCAAAGGTGTTGGCTTAGTCTTGTTGTGCAGGGAGTCCCAAACCAAATTTCGTAGAAATCCCGCAGCAATGTAGCACTGAGGCAGTTCTAACCTCTTAACACAGTGCAAAGCTTCTACTCGCATTGGATCTTGTTTCAAAAGGTGAACGATTTTATTCATATCTTTTAAGTTATTTAAACTCATAAACCTATGTTTAAATTAGCGTTTCACCGCGACAACTGAATAGGTGTGCCAGTGTTTCATTCGTCCCAATGCAGTTGTTGCCATCTCATCCCTTTCATGAAACCTCAGAACTTCAAAACTGGAGAATAAATCGCGCACTTCGGATTCTGTAAAAGAAGACGTTGGGCTTCGGTAGTGGGTTGCCCAAGTATCTTTAACGCCCATGAAATCGCCGGCAAAAACACCGCCAATTTCAATACACGCGACGATCTTATGCCACACAGATTCAAACTGAGAAGGGTCAGCGAAAAACAAGCTAGAGTTCGCGATTACAATCCCAGCTTTCGGATATTGGAATTGTTCGAATGAAGCGTTAGTAACCTCGACTAAAGGGTTATCAGCAAATCGCTCTTCACATATCTCAATCGAGTCAGAATTAACATCAAAGCCATATACTCGGTAGCCATGCTGACTCAAAAAATCCATATCACTGCCCACGCCACAACCGCAATCAATTACTACCTTTAATGTCGATTGATTAAGTGAACAGACAAATTCAGTCCGCTTTAAGTGTGGTTTAGCGAGTGCTTTCTCATAATAGCTGCGCCAAATCTCGGTGTTAGTATCCATGCCCATCACTCAGCAGAAAACTCTTCCAGTGCCAATAGCGCAGCAGTGGCTTTATCCTGTTGTACAAAAATATGGTCGTGATAGTACGCTGCAATCACGTTAGCGCTGATCCCTTTAGACGCGAGCTTAGAGGCGACAGCTGCAGTAAGCCCAACCGCATCCAGACTGGAATGAACGGTTAAGGTGATCTGCTGGTAGATACCTTCAAATGCCAAACCTGCTTCCTCGGCTCGAGACTTTTCAAGGACCAGAGTAAGTCCTTCTGATTCGATGAACGTGGCTACAGGCGCTAAATTGACATAATCCGCTAAAGCGCCAGAAGTCGTGCAGAACACAAACTCTGTTGGCATTAACTTAGGGCGCATAGAGCGCAAAAGTTCATCTAGATCGGTGATTCCTGACATAAATACAGTCCTTGTTTCAGTATCGAGTCTAATTAAATTCGTGATTGTAGAGTGGGAGAATATTAATAGCGGGCTCTTCATAAGGGTGCACCGCTCGCACAGCATCGAGTGCCGCTTGAACGCGCTCCTTTTTACAGCGAACGTCTATACGAACCTCTTCGCCAAAGTTGATTTCACCTTTTGAGCCCGTGACTGGCTTAGCTTTTGAATTTGGGCGCCAAAATCCCGATATTTTCACAATCGAGATGACACTGTCATAGTTGCCCACAACCCCAGCGCCCGCAGAGTTCAGAGCATCACGAATTGCAATAATCTCTGAATCTGGGGCGTATATTTCAAGTTTGAATTCCATCTTTACTCCATTGACAGACAGTTCAAAGTATCAATCTATTCAACCAATTAACACCAGCCCATCGTTATTGTGAGAGTTGAGTAAGTAGATTATCGAGTTCGGCTGTGCTCTTAACAACATGCAGTTGTTTACCTTCTGAGATATGAGACAGTCGAGACATAAACTCATCATTCCAAAACCCAGGGCAGAGTTTAAGCATCTTGTAGCTATTGAGCGTACCTTTGATGACTGAGCTGCCATCTGGCCACCCTTCTGGTTTTACGAACAACCCTTTCAGACAGCGCTTAGTAACGAACCAGTAGCTGACAAAATAAGGCAAATCGATATAGATAAGGGTATCTGCAGACTCTAAGCGCTGATGGAATGCACCAAGAGGGCCAAGTCCATCGATGATCCACGTGTCTTCATTCAAGATCTTGTCATGAGCTTGGTTAAAAACGTCTTTGGAAACTGGCTCGCCATTCGCTTGATAAACGATAGAATCCAGTTGATGTAACGGTACACCTGCTGATCGGCTTAATGCTTTGCTGAAGGTAGATTTGCCACTACCGGGCTTACCAAAAACGGCGACTTTTTTCATGTGAGTTCCTCCAAGAACACGGCCCGGAAGATAGAAAAAGAAAACCCACCTTACCGGGTGGGTTAGCTTTTCTCAGTACAACAAAATCCCCACCATTCCTATAGAATGATGATAATTCGTTGGTTGAGTGTTGTTCGATTACATTTCATACAGCCAATGTCATATAAATCTGAGCAAGTGTCAATTGAATTTATAAACTCAGGTGATGATTAGTTGTTTCAGAAATCGAAATTGGGTTCATTTACTCATTCAGCAATCTTGGCCAATTGGCGTCGGCGTTTGCAATGTTGCCAGCGATATCACCCTGCCAAGTTTGTTGTACCGATTTACTGTAATTTAGGTAAAGCTTGCCATCGACGATATTCCAAGCTCGCGGGTCTATTTTGGCGGTATAACCTTTACTCACCGCCCAAGCACAGTATCCGCCGTATTGAGGGGCGTATTGTTCAGGGTCCGCTTTGAATAAATCGAGATGTCGTTGTGAGGAAAATCGCCATTCAGCACCATTCCATTCGTAGCGGTAATTATCGCTTCCTTCCACAGCTTTACTTTGAGTGAAGTACGCTACGGGATCGTAACCTCGGATCGCTTTGCCGAAAAAGTCACTGTATACCGGTTCAAGAGCAAAAGACGGGGCGGCAATCCCCAACCCAAAGACAAGTGTTAGAACAATTTTGGCAAGATACTTCATAACGTTTCTCCTCATGTTATCTATAAAGAGAGGGGAAACACGGCAAAAATTTCAGATGCACAAACCAAGAATGCACTAATCGTTGCTAACCTTTGGCTCAGGTAAAACGGGCGGTGTGCTGTCCATATAAGTTAAGAAATTGGCCCAGACTTGATGTGTTCGCTCTTTGGTTAGCTCAGTTTTACAAGAAAGCGCCATAACCCCACGAATAGAGCCATCTCGCCATTGCGTGTAGACAGCGTCACAATGAGAGTTCATATAAGTCGACCAATCTGTCTGCGCTCGCTTAATTGCTTCCACCAAGGTTGGATCTTCAGCATTATGTTCAAAGCTTGCTTGAAGATAAGTCTCTAATTGCTCTTCAGCGGTTCGTAACTCTATCGCTGCACATTGATTGATCTCTAAGGTATTCATTGCGTTCTCACAATCGATTTCATCTTGTTGAGCGAGCGCAGCAATCGGTAACATCGCCAAAGCGACGAGTAACACAGCTTTCATTTGATGTTCCTAAAGTTATTAATTGTAGTGTTTTTCCATTAGCAACAAATCCCACAACTCACCATCAAAACTGCGTGTTCCAGACTCACGAGATGTCACCACGAAACCAAGAGATTCATAGCACCCTTTAGCAACGACATTTCGCTCAAACACAGCCAGCGTTAAGATCTGTGCCTTGTATTCGACTCGAGCTTTGTCGATGAGCTGTTTAAGCATGATCTTCGCCAACCCCTGTCCGCGAAAATCATTCGAGACAAATACACGGCAAATACGATATTGAGAATCTGACACTTTGAACAACTCAACATAACCTGCTTCCTCTCCATTTGAAATGAAGATAAATGGCAGCACCTCGGGTTTCACGCAATGGTGTTCGAGTTGATTTTGGTCTAATGGAAAATCAAAATTCGGACCGCCCCACTGATAGTTGAGCCGTTCTGAATCTATCCAAAGAATCAGGGTATCGTAGTCTTCCTGTCTAAATTTTCTAAGTTCCATCTCTACCTCCTGATTGCGGTCGACGGTTATGCCCGCTAGTTTCCGCTTCGATTTAGCTGCAGCAAATCCCACTTATTTCCGTACAGATCCTGAAACACAACCACAGTTCCATACTCTTCAACTCTAGGCTCTTCGTTAAACCTCACACCCTTGGCTTTCATGGATTCATAATCACGCCAAAAGTCGTTGGTTTGAAGAAACAAAAACACGCGACCACCCGTTTGGTTACCGATGGCTTGTGTTTGAGATTCGGTACTCGCTTGAGCAAGCAAAAGGTTGGTACCGTTAGAATTGGGCGGAGCGACCTGTACCCAGCGTTTACCACCGCCTAAATCGGTATCTTCAACTAACGTAAATTGAAGTTTCTGCGTATAGAACTCAATGGCGTCGTCATAGTTTTCGACAACAAGGGCGATGTTTCCGATTTGCTGTTGCACTGGTTTCATCATGGCGGCCTCTAAACTTAAAACACCGATTCTACATGACTCAACCCCTTAGGAAAGCTCACAATGACATTCATAGGAGAATGGTTGTGCTTAACCGAAGAACTAACTGGGATGATTAGGTTAGAATTCCATCGACGATAGCTTGTTGTAGTTTAGCTTCGACGCCTTTCCATATCTTCTCTCCACCAGCTGATATTCTTTGCTGGTTGAAGTTGAGAACCTTCTCTTTGGGAATATGATGCTTCTTCCAACCGTAGCCATCATCATTGATGTTGTGGAGAAGCGGAGGGATACGATCGATGGCTTTTGCATATTTTGCATCGGCACTTTCACCAAGTTCAAATTCTTCCCACAGTGCCAAATATTCTTCACCTTGTCGGTTTGGCAGCATATCGAGCACTCGTTTGACGCCATTCCACTCTTTATTCTTTTGCTCTACAGTTTCTGACTCATAAACGATTTTGTCGCCAGCATCGATCTCGCCTAGATCGTGAATCAACAGCATTTTGATCACGCGATCGATGTTAATGGCCTCGTCAGCGTAGTCTTTTAACATCAGAGCACTAATACACACATGCCAACTGTGCTCGCCAGAGTTCTCATGCCGCTTCAAGCCAACCGGTCTCGATTTTCTCAATACTCCTTTTAGCTTTTCAATTTCGACCATGAAATCGAGGATTTGGGTAACTTCTTTCAACATGTGACTCCTATCTTCTAGAGAATAAACCCTATATTCAACAACGGATGCGCACCAAACCAATTTGCGAGTTACGCCAAAGCAGTGTCCTTAACGCAACGAGCTTCAATGTTGTCGTTATCAATTGTACATAGAACCAAGCACTCCTCTTTAGAGTTCGCCAAAGTTGCACGATTACCGCTAGCTCCCCATATCGAGTTTTTGCCACATGTATCCCAGCCTCCAGTCACCGATATATGGTTACTTAGCAGCACAGGTAGGTTATGTGTAGAAGCAATATCAGACAATAATTTAGAATCTGGTTCGAAACCCATTTCAGAGATGAGTGCACTCACCAAATACACGTCAGCACCCATTGTTTTGGCTCTTGTAGAGTGTAGCGGCTCAATAAAATCAGCACAGATAGCCAGCGCAATCTGATTACCCTTTAGTTTAAAATGATAATCTCGCTCTCCTCGTGAGCAATATATCTCTTCACCAGAATGCAGATATTGCTTGGAGTAATACTCAACCTTACCATCGGGGAAACAAATCGCAGAGCCAATGGTTGGTTTGGAAGATCCTGAAGTGTTCAGAGGGCAGCCAGCAATCACAACAATCTCGTGTGTTACCGCAGCTTGTGACAGCTCTGTGAACGCAGAAGGTTGTGGGTCAAACGCCAAATCAGAAGCAAGTTCAAGCTCATAGCCAGTAAGAGAAAGCTCAGGGAATACCACAACATCTGCGCTCTGCTGAGAAGATCGCTCAATAGCACTGATGTGGTGCTTCAAGTTCGTCGATACGTCGCCTTTGGTAACAGGTATCTGTGGTAAGCTGATAGTAATACTACTTTTCAAGTTTTCTCCTCCCATATCATTTAAGAACAATCCATTTAAGCTGCCTTTGTCGGCATCAATCTAGCGAATTTACTCGTAAATCTTGCCTTGGTGTTTGAGCCATCCGTGGGCATGTCGATTTCCAGGATCTCGATGTGTCCAGTGAATCACGCCACCCTTCTCGTTCCATTCATACTCGCCATAAAACTGAACGGCATCACCAACTTTTAAATTTGGAATACGTGGTGCCAAATCGATATTGTGCGCGACCAGCAATGTCTGTCGACTGTCCAAACGTAGTATGAACTTCTGATGTCTAGAGCCGATATTATCGTCAGGAAGTACTCTTGATACGGTCCCTGAACCTTGGAGCTGAAAGTCGCTTTGGTGGTTTTGGTATGCTTGCTTGAGTTGCTGATCGTTCGCTTGAACATTGATGGAGCAAGCTGCCAATAGCGCTAACAGTAAAGCAGAAATCCTTTTCATAATGTTCTCTCCTAAATCAATATCGCTGAAGAGTATAGAAAACCATCAATGAGCTCCAGAATGGGCACTTCACGTTTTGATTTAGCGCACAATGAAATTGCCAAGAGTCATGATTCAGATGAAGCGCTTAAGTCGCCACTTCATTAATCTTGCCACTTAATCGCTGGTAGAGTTCTAACGCATCTGCTTTGGATGTGAGCTTTCCCCGTGCAAATAAGTACGCGAGTTCAATATCGTCTTGTTGGTCTTGGTAATGCTCTTTCGCCGCTTGAGCGCATTGAGCTAAATCGACACACCAACTCCCGTCTTTTTCTGCGATAAAATAGTACGCTGCCCTTACTAACTTCTTGCCGATGATCTTCGCAACCGCTTTGTCGTCCATTTTAGAGAAGCTATCAGCCATTTGACCTAAGAACGCGGGTAGATCCCCATTTAGAGCAAGAGCTATCTCTAACTTAGGCTGATGCTTAACGAATGAAATCGCTCTGTCATTACCCCATACACAGCAACAACAATGTTTAAGCCAAAACTGCCAATGGTAAAGCTCTTCTGGTTTTTGAATGGTATTGAGATAACCCGGATCGATATCGATCTTACTGATCTCAGGGTGACGATTGGGAATTGCAGTGCTTAGCTCTTGGAATATCCGCTTTGCTGATTCTGTGATTAGTGTATTGAGAATAATAGAGACATCAAGATCTGAACGACCTACGACAGCCGTACCTCTTGGGACGCTTCCATACAAATAAATTCCATCAATTTGCTCTGGAAATCGTTGAGTCAGTTGCTGCACCACACTGTCGACGACGGGTTTAAACTCGGGTTGAATCTTATCAACCGAATAATCATTGCGGATAAAGCCCAACTCATCGAGCCCTGTATCTTCGTTATGCATAAATTCCTTATCATTCAACGATGTGTATGGTGCGATAAGCATACTCTACAAATCACCAAATTCGGACACTAGTTTGTACATCACTGAGCTTTTTTTAAATTGCCAAACGACATAAAGATAAAAATTAAAAGTGGCACCACTTATAACCATAAGTTTAAAATTGTTCTATACAGTTACTCTTATCGTCAGTATGTCGACATGCTTAGGAGCCTATCTATGTTGCCTTCTCAACTCCCCTTATTTATTTGTTCAGCCCAAGAAGGAAGCTTTTCTGCGGCTGGGCGTAAGCTAGGTATCTCTGCTGCAGCGGTAAGTAAGGGCGTCGCTGCACTTGAAAAACACGCGGGCGTTCGACTTTTCCATCGTAATACACGTCAGTTTTCATTAACTGAAGATGGCGCTGCTCTGCACCATCGAGTTGAGCCATTGATTTCAGAAATCGAAGAGAGCATGGATAGCTTAACGGAGCAGAATCGAAACCCATCAGGCGAGTTACGAGTTAATCTGCCAGACAGTTTTGGCCGCAAGTTCATCATGCCTCATATTGCCGAGTTCATGACTCTTTATCCGGATAATCGAATTAGATATTGTACTGAGTGACAACGTTCTTGATGTAGTCGATAAGGGTTTTGATGTGAGTGTTGGTAACCACATCAATGAAGACAGTCGTCTAGTAGCAAGAACAATCTATCGATGCAAAGTGGGCTTTTTGCGAGCAAAGGTTACGTTGAGAAGTTCGGTGAACCAAAATCGATTGAAGAACTGAAGCAACACAACGCCATCATCTACCACCCGCTGTCCAGCGGTAGGCTTTTTACTTGGCCACTACGCGAAACATCGTCAAATAAGGACGATGAACACATCTAATTCACGCCACAAGGAAAGCTATCTCTATCTAATATCAGCGCTGCAAAAGTCGTGATGATGCAAGATCTAGGTATCGTCTATATGGGCAAATGGCACGTAAAAGAAGAGCTCGAAAAACAAGAAGTTGTTCCGATATTAGAGTCGGCTTGGCCTGGTGCTAAACCAGTTTGGATTTACTATTCATCCAGAGAGAATCTTCCCAAGCCGACACGCCTATTCATCGACTTCATTGTTGATAAACTCAGGTAGCGAAGTAGCTACACAGGTTGCTCTAGCCAGTGTGGCCTAAAAACAAGCTCCCCACCCTTCTCGGCTTTAGTTGCTAGTGAGTCCCTGTCTATGACTATAAAAACCACCACCATCACCTATTCACTTGTTTTATAGCTGTAGATCACTGTTTATAAACCATAATTTTTATAAATATTGTCTCAAGAAGGAACTAGACATACAGTCCCCGCAACTAGATATAAAGACTATCTATCTAAGGTTGCGTTTTGAGCATTCAAACGAGCCAGCCTGTTTCAAATATTAAGTGAAGAGAATTCAAGACCTCCTATGAAAAAGTTACTACTGATGCTCGCGCTTGGTTGTGTAATGGATGTAAATGCCTCTGATATAAATGAAAGAAGAGAGCACATTGAACAGATGGAATCTAAAATATCCATCTCATCTGCAAAGAGAAAAGTTAGATCTGAGCAAATCCTGAGCAAATACGACGTCCCAATTAATAAAAACCTTCCATATATCGAGGATGAACACGAGGCTTTAGTAAGGAGTACAGAAGAGATTGCCAAAAGAGCTATCGCTTTACTTACAGTAGCCGTGAAAGCACATGGAGTGAATCAAGAAGGCATAGATGGAATAGTTGAAACTTATGATCTAGAGAGTGTGCTGTCGCCAAATGAAGTCAAATTTATTAACGATGAGTCGCCTTCCGAATATGATACAACCCAATTTATCTGGAGATATGAAGCAGCTTGGGTTCTTCTATGGGCTTTAGGCTATGTTGAAGAGTTATCCTATCCAAGCACTATCTGTGATGTGAATGCAGCTATTGCGTTTGTTGACCAAAGGTCTACAGAACAGTTCATCTCCGACGCTAAATTAAGACCAATTAGCGAAATCCTCGATGAGACCGATCTTATCTACCGTTATCACTGGGCAGTAGTAGACGCTCGTATCAATGGACGGCCAACTCCCTCAGAGATTAATTCAAGTGTCGTCTTAGAAAGGCACTACACCTTGAATTGGCTCGTCGGTTATATGGGCCAAAAATGGGATGATGTATCAACAGACACGTAACAGGTTGCGGTGTTTGACACGTTAAGCTGACACTTTTAGTGCAACGATTTGTTGCACTAATTGGTCAAAGTCGAAAAGGCCCTAAACCTCGTTAGATAAAATGCCCTACACGGTTTATTAAGTTTGTATGTCTTTTAAGTATGGAAAGTGGCATGTTTTATTGAGTTTTTGGTTTCGTTTAGTCGATGGCTAGTTTTTTAAGTTGTGGTTTCTTAATGGTTCTATGACTTTCATACCTTGGATAACACGCTTGCGGTTTTTTTATCTAAGGGCAGCATGCACATCTCGTTGTATTTTCTTTAATTTTTAGTGATTTAGGATAAGTTAGTCGAAAATTGGGTAGATGGAAAAACGCGACTGCCCATGACTAAAGAATGTTAACACCCTATAGGGATCAAGAATGTCAGTAGGAATCAAAGTAGGGAGTATTACTGATGAAATCGGCACATCTGATTTCTTCCATGCTTTCTTCAGTACTATAGGTAGCAATCTAGAGAGTGAAGGCTGGGCTAGCCGGTTTCCTGTTTTACTGGGCAAGCTGTATCAAGGTAATCTTGACGCAAGTTTAGCTAAATCAGCTCTATTAGAGTTGTATCAAATTCAAAGTGAATTGGCTACCTTTAAGCCTGAGAAAGCAGTTTGGGACATCGAAAACCCAAAGAAGCATCCTCCGTGGGGTAGTAATATCTCTTTGGAAATCAATTCATTAGCAAATTACTTTGTCACACCCACGGGGCGCGACTTAATTTCCACTCTAATAGAGGCACTTGAAGATGCGGCATCAAGTAATAAGCCAGTTGCAATCGTTCAGTGCTAGCGAGTCAAAAGCACGCGGATTTGGTATTGCTGCCACCTTTTTCGCTTACGCAAAAAGCCACCAACCTCACCAAGTCGGTGTTTAGACGTTAGGCATTCGGAGGTGAGATGAAATCAATAAATGAAAAGCAAGTAATATACTTTATTATTCCTTATATTTTCCTCAATACAACGATAATATCATTGTGTTCTTTTTTACTGTATTTAGTTGGTGAATTTAGGAACCCTATCGGTCTGAGCTTTGCTATATATATGAGCGCAGTTTTTATCGTTTACTTCACCCTTTTTAAATTAACTGTATCTAGGTTGCCAGATGTTTCAGAAAAACAAACTAGCGAAGGGATTAAGAAAAGACCTCAAGCATTATTCCCGATAATGGTTGGGGTTGTTTGTTCGTTGTTAGCCACAGATGCCATTGAATTGTATACACAGTACCCAATAAGGATAACCCAGATATCTGACATTGAGAAATATCCAAACGAAGAGTACTTTTACGTCGACAGTATCAAACGCTTACCGAGCAATATGGAAGTTTTTTACTATCTGACGACAAAACAGTCGAATAGAGGACCATTACAATACAATATAAAGTACTTTCGGGGTGGAAATTTGGAAGGTATGCCTGATACCTACTTTTTTTCGTCAGATGTATACTCTGTTGGTACGGAGTATACATCAAGTAGTATTCTTGAAAGGTCTAAATTTGCACTCTCTAAAGAGAATGAGAAATTTAGTAATTTCCTTGAGCAAGGTGGCTATATAAAGCGTATATCTAGTTTTCAAAGAGAACTAATTAATAGCAAGGTCCATGACATATCGAAATCTAATTGGTTTAAGGCAGCCAGTCACTTTGGCGTAGTACAGGACCCCAATACTGAATCAAAAGAAAATGGGTTATATATATTAGCTCTTGCATTATTGTCATCAATCACCTCTATTTCAACAATATTTCTCCCTACGTGCTCCAATTCTTTACGATTAATAGAGCAAGAAAAAGGGTATTTCAATAGGATATTTAAACATAAATTATACAAACACATCACTCGGAGTTAAGTGTGTATAAAATATTCGAGCATTTTGGCAAATCGCAATTTACACATAACAAGCATTTAAGGTTTCAAAGTATTTTTCTAATCTGATCGAAAGGCGCAGGGCAATAAATCTAAAACATTTTTGTCCAGAACCTTCACAGGTGGCACTTCGTAAATCGTGCTTTTGTTCTAAATGATTTTTGCCCCAAAGTTCGTTAGAACAAATGCTCTGCACAGTTTATTAAGTTTAAATGTTGTTTAAGTATAGAAAGTGGCATGTCTTATTGAGTGCTTGGTCTCACTTTATCGATGGTTGATTTTTTAAAATTTTGTTTATTAATGATTTTATTCTTTCCCCATCTTGGAACTTCAAACATTAGCCATATCGCCCTGTGGATTCATGGGGCATTTATGTCAAATCCACCTTAGCACATCCAAAGAGTAATTCTGTAGTAGGCAGTAAAAGAGACGCTTTTATTCAAAAAGCTAATTTAGGTAGAAAAGAAAGGTTCTATTTAATCTGGCAGTGTCAAGCTAAAAACTTGAAGGCTACCAGATTAGATTCGTGTTGATAAAATTGATTGTTACTTATTTACCTCTAAACCCATCAACTATCGAATCGAAAACTGCCTGATATGTTTCTGTGCCAATTAAGTCAGGTCGTGTTTTCGATAATAACGATAATGTGATTTTTGCATTTTCATAGTCTTTTAGTGCTACATTAGACATCGCTAGTACGTACATTGCGCTTTCATCCTCAGCGACTTTTTTATCCATTTCAAAAGCTATATATATCGATTTTCTCGCTTCTTCGTACCTATCTAAATTGAAGTATGATTTTCCTAGCAAAGAAAATGCTAACGATGTTTGTTGTAAGTTAATTGAATTTTCAAGGTGCAATATTGCGTCGGGATAATCTTCCAAAATAAAGTATATAGAGCCTAAATTGAGATATACAGAATAATTCACATTACCAACTTCAACCACCTCTTTTAAAATGCTCATAGCCTTAGTTAACAGGTCAAATTCAACTTCTCTATTTTCTACATATTGAGACTGAGTCATGTACAGTTGAGATAAATCATTAAGATATTCCGGATTCATCTTGGATGCATTTCTAAACGCAATCTCCGCCTTGGCGAAATCCCGGCTCGCAAGATAAATATAGCCCAACTGCCTTTCGTAATATCCGTCGTGTGCGCTGCAATTGTTTTTAAGCTCTTTCCACTCAATCAAATAGTCAGTCGGGTTGTTTTCTAAGTCACTTAAACTAACTTCTTCCCAAAATGAAGCACAACTACTATTGGCAGTCTCTCCGGATCCAGCCATCCCATCGAAGGAAAACAATGAAAATATAAAAACTCCAGTTACTAATGAATTTGATAATAAATGACTTCCCACTGCCACGCTTCCCAATAATTATTTACGTTATTTATCGTCTTCTGTATCCAATCTACACTAGGTTTCAGAATCGTTGTATTGTTGTACCATTTTTCAGGTGATGTATATAGTTGGTTGATACTTTGATAGTTCGGTGTTAGATCGAAGTTGACCTTTGTTCTTGTACCAACACCAAGCGTCGTACCCAACTCAATAGCCCACGTATATCCAACTTTGTCAAAGTGAAGCCAGCGCCAGCTTGAGCGCCAATGCCCCCATGAGCATCGATTCCACTTCGACTCTGAACTTTCGTAGACACGTGCCAGAAGGCAATATAGTTTGATCGAGTCCAATAATGTCTGTTATGCATCCTTGAAAGTGTAACATCTGTGTAAATAGTTAATATCTACGGTTGTAAGGGTGAACTGAACTAAAGCATAGCTCTTATAGAGGTATTGCTTTCTATGCTGATTGGAATTTAACAGAGGCGATGTTGCCAAACTCATTTCTGCCCAAAACTTGCTAGACGGATAGCAAAAGAGACTGATTTTTCAGAACTCGCCTTCGTTTCTCATCACCAGCAAAGTCTGACCATTGATAATAATAAGTGGTTGCAAATCAACCATTGCTTTGTTTGTGAAATTGGAGAAAGATGACAATACAGCGATTTATAGGAGGTGGTGTTATGACTTTAGTTCTTACCGTTCTTATTTTCCTAAGTTGTATTGCGATGCTCGCAATTGGTGTGATGTTTTCACGTAGGCCGATCAAAGGCGGAGGTTGTTGCAAAGCGTCCGATGTTGCGGATGTGGGCGCACGTAAAAGGCCGCCCCGCAAGGATACATAGAATTCCAGCACAAGAAAGTCCAGACAGCGGCTTAGCCTTGGCGTAAGCACTCTACGCATGGGTAAAGCACCAAACTTCTTATGTCACCGCCTTAAGGGCACAGTGCATACTCACCTTGCTTCTCAACATTTTCAATACAGGCTTTTCCTTAGACGAAATGCCTGTTCTCCCTATATTCTTTCAACGTCTATGATTTTTGAAAAGCCGCTAACAAACTTTTGTCCAAAACCTTTCTAGAGCCCAACAATTCCCACCATTTCCACCACATACCAAACCTTCCACTCCAGTTTCATGACATTAATCAGTTTTCTTATTAAATACTCGCTGTCAGCTTTTACATTCGGTTGAAAGACAAATAACCACACTCCTTCTACTGTCTTTTGGCGAAATCAAGATAATTACTCTTAGAGATTTCAACAATTCATCGAAAGTATGTTCTATGAAAAAAGCGACCGTTATCTTAGCTCATCCACGAATGAGCAGTTCTTATGCAAATAAAGAGATCATTCGCCAAATTGATCGACAAATGCCCGAAGTCGAGGTGCGTGATATCGCCTCTCTGTATCCCGACTTTCAGGTTGATGTGCAAGCCGCGCTGTTCAATTGCGCGGCTTTCACTCCCTCACCCTTTCGAACACTTTTTTTATTGTTTTGGTTTAAATAGATTCAACTCATTACCCACTACTAGGTTAAAAGTGCAGAGTTAGAATAGAACCTAAGCAATCAATACTGTGGATGTGATATGCACTTAAAACATTACTCTAAGCAGATCAATCTCTTTGAGCTTTGGTCACCAGAATATAAAGAAACCATCAAGCTTGATCAGGTCATTGAGCAGCTGTCTAATGACCAAGCTTTGGCGGCTTACGTAAAAGCTCACCCAGCCCCAATCGTTTCTGTTGATCAGAAAGAAGAGTGGGTAAAAACCATGCTTACACTGCGCCCGGCCGGTTACCATAACGAGTCTCTTTTTAGAGCAATCGATAGTTGGTGTATTCAGAAAAACAGTGCTAAGCCAAGTGTCGACGTATCTGACTTACCTGTAACTAAACGCCACAGTTGCGGGACCAAACTAATCACATGGCAGGGCGATATCACAATCTTGCAAGCCGAAGCCATCGTCAATGCCGCTAACTCACAGATGCAAGGGTGTTTTCAGCCGTTTCATGCGTGCATCGACAATGCTATACACACCGCTGCAGGTCCAAGACTTCGAGAAGATTGCCATACCATTATCCAACTCCAGGGTGAGGATGAGATAACGGGGACAGCCAAACTCACTCGTGGTTACAACCTACCAAGCCGTTATGTTTTACACACTGTGGGACCCATCATCCATCGAGGTGCTCCATTGACCAATGGTGACAGACAAGCTTTGGCTGATTGCTATAACAGTTGTTTGGATCTTGCTTTAGAGCATGGTGAGATTGAGTCAGTGGCGTTTTGTGCGATTTCTACGGGCGTATTTGGCTTCCCAAAGGAGGAAGCTGCAGAAATTGCCATCAACACGATTAACGCGTGTCTAAGTCGCCATAACCACAAGATTAAACACATTGTTTTCAACACATTTGATGAGCAGACAACAGAACTTTATCAGAAAGGATTGGCATTATGATTGTGGATACTCAGTTAATCCAGATGCGTAGTCTTATTGATGAGTCAGACGCAATTCTAGTTGGTGCTGGTGCGGGAATGTCGATCCCTGCTGGCATTGACCTTGATGATCGTGAAGCGTTCAAGAAGAACTATCCTGCGATGACTCAGTACGGTTTTGAGTATGGATATCAATTATTGGGATATCCCTATCAAGATGACAAACTTAGATGGGGATACCTCTCTGCAAGTTTAATGGATAGTGCGCGCTTGGGGCGTAATGAGACTTACCAGAACCTTAAGACCGTCTTAGCTGATAAAAACCATTTCATTATGACAACGAATGTCGATCGTCTGTTCTACAAAAATGGCTTTGATGGCGACAAGATTTATACGCCT
The DNA here is from genome assembly GCF_059834255.1 of Vibrio sp. R11-SG3-ISO9. NCBI lineage: Bacteria > Pseudomonadati > Pseudomonadota > Gammaproteobacteria > Vibrionales > Vibrionaceae > Vibrio > Vibrio sp. R11-SG3-ISO9. Next base: position 257,669 of record NZ_JCBDGU010000057.1, on the reverse strand, counting down.
CAGGGTGACTCTTTCTTGTTCCAGTGCAAAACGCCTTGTTCTCAAGACGTATGGGATACTTCGCCATTGCTTGAAGAGATGGAACAGCAGATAGACCCAGAAGAATAGAACTTCAATTGGTGATCAAAAAATTGAATAAGCGCACTAGAATTGGCTGATAATTAACGGAGATTAGTGAGCCTGATTCGAAAAGAATTAGTACAAGTTTGACAACAAAGCTCTGGGGATTTTCATACAACCTCAAGGTATTCAAATTCCTTAAACAGCCATGTTAAGTTCTACAGCGTGGTCTCCTTGTTTACGAATTATCAACAAATCCTCTCATTGTCACAGAGCAACGTGTAGATAAATCAACTTTCTCTGCCTTAACGCGATAGCTGCCCTGTGAAATCTTATCCCAAAGCAGGTAGCTGTGCACCTCTCCATTCAGCGCATTCAATGTAATATAATGCTCATCACTGGCCCCCCAAATTCTTAATTTAAATGTGTTGCTAGTTGCAGTCGGAATCCGATTTTGTTGTTTATAGGACGATAGACAGGCCATTCCTACATCGCCTAAATACCCAGAATATATCAAGTCTTTAGATTCTGTAATTTCAATCATTGATCGGGGGGTTATGTCTTTGATAAGCACTTCATAGTAATGGGGAGTATATGGGTTGTAAAATAACGTTGCTAACACAAGACTAACTATTCCCGTTAGTATAATTATTGAGTGGTTTTTGGGGTTCTTCATCCTGTATATATCTTATTAACCGTTCAAACATTTCTCTTGGTGTGCATGAAAGTTCCGCAGTTTAAATTGAAGGTTAAATTAATTTTCCGTGGCCAACATGATTAAGATGATGTTACTTGTCGCACCAATTTTTTACAACTATATTCTCCTTTATACTTTTTTGTTATTGATGACTTGCTGATTTAGAAAAGACAATGGTAAACAATTATTTAAGAACATATCAGGTTTAATTTCTACTTTTGGCTATTTCAAGTTTAAACTGCCCACAGCCTTCCATCACGAGCTGTACCTAATTTAATTTTTAAATATCGGAAGTTATTAGAAAGCCAGGCTGTAGGCATTTTATGAAAATGAAATCTGCCGTTTTAGTTCATCGATAACCAACTCAACCGCTTTAGTTTTTGTCTTCGTCGGGTACACCAAGTAAATCCCTTCATCACTCGCAATTTCAATCTCAGGTAAAAGCTCAATGAGCTCTCCACTTTCTAAGTGTTCTTGAATCATAAACGTTGGGAAGATGCCGTACCTACTGCCCCTTAATACACTTTGTACGATCAACTCAGCGTCACTTAGCAGTAAGTTGCTTTCCAAGCGGTGCGACCGAATCACGCCTTCCGAATCGTAATAAGAGAACTGCTTATTGGAGTGTTCTTGTCGTGCGTAGAGCACCGAAGGTAGCGAGGAAAGATCATCAAGAAACTGTGGCACACCGTGTTGAGCAATAAAGCTTGGCGTGGCGACGAGCTTAAAGCTAAAACTGTGTAGCTTCTGCGCAACAAGATTGGTATCTCTTGGTTTCCATACCCTAAGCGACAAATCAAAGCGTTGCTTAATCAAATCGACCTGATCATCGTTAAGCTCAAATTCGATTGTCAGTTTGCTAAATTGGTCACTTATCTTCTCTAACACAGGAAACACATATCGCCTGCCGAGGTAATAACCGCAAGTGACTCGAACTGTACCCTGTATCGTCTCTTGTTCGAGATTGGCCGATTCAACAATATTTTGAGACAACGCTTTGATTTTACATGCATCTTGATACGTCGCGTTACCCAATGAGGTTAATGATAGCGAGCGCGTTGAACGATTAAACAGCACGCTCCCCAACCCTTGTTCTAACTTTTTTATCTGGCGACTGATGTATGCAACATCTGTATCTCTCATGTTCGCAGCTGCGGTGAAACTGCCAGCGTCAACAACATCGACAAACACCATCAGTAGTTTCAAGTCTAGGTTTGTTTCACTCATCACTTTGCCTATTGCCTATATGTACAAAAGTATTTTGTGTGTTGTTGTATTTATTGTCAAAAGATTCACCCGTAAATTCGTTTGTATCCATTGGAGCAAAGCAATGCTCACTTAAAGCAACTGTCTACTGGGAGAACCTCATGATTGTCAATACAGTAAAAGGCCAAGTAAAACCTGAATTCAAAGAAAAGTTCATCGCTCACATGGCAGAACTTGCTGAAACAGTCAGAGCAGAAAAGGGGTGTATTGCCTACGACTTGAACGTCGATACAGAAAACGAATTAGTGCTCTTTCTTTTTGAAAAGTGGGAAAGCAAAGAAGATATTCTTGCACACCTAGCAACAGAACACATGCAGTCTCACCTTGCTGAAGCGCAGCCATGGTTCGACTCACTAGAGATGGAAACATTTGAAGCAACCAAGTTTGATCTGTTTTGAGGTAGACAATGGACAAAGCACTTATCGGTACATGGGCATTAAAAAGGTTTACGCTCACCAGTGACAATGGTGACGATGTCTTATTGCCATTTGGTGAGAAACCCAGCGGCCAGCTTATTTACACCGAAGACGGTTTTATGAGTGTGGCTCTGCACACTAGTGAGCGCGAAGCTTTTTCGTCCGATGACATTTTATCTGGTAGCGAGCAGGAATTCGTCTTAGCGATGAAAACATACAGTTCCTATGCGGGCCGGGTGGTTGTCAAAGAGAAAGGTAAGCTACAACACGTGATTGAGCATTCCCTATTTCCTAACTGGGTTGGCCATTCAGAAGAACGAGAATACAGCGTAGAAGGTAACGAACTCACGCTGAAGACACCTCCATTCTTCATTGCGGGAGCAGAGAGAGTTGGCGTCGTAATCTTCGAAAAGCGGAATTGATATGAGGTGAATAATTAGTATCGAGGGCATTAAAGCATGGCCCGCGTCTAGCCAAATAACTTAACCTTTCAAATTTGTCTAAGGGAAGCAAACACCCGCTTCCCTTGAGTATCCCAAATACGTGTCATGGATACGCTGAAGCACCGATTTTATTTTCCTATTGATATACAGAATTGGCCTTCCCCCTTCTTCGACTCGTCCATCAAATGGCACTTCATGAGCAGAGATCTATAGCAAGTCATTGTAAACATAAACAACATAGATATTGTGAATTCATTACAAGCTACAGACAATTTTATGGATATTTGAGCTCGGTAACCTAGAAAAGCTAGACTTCGAAGATTATTTAATTCACGCTTAGAAATAAATAGTTACATAATTTTCGCTTGTTCCGAATGGAACTGAATCTAACACTTAAGAAGGTTTACAATGCTTAAGAAACTCTCATTGAAAAACAAACTCGCGATTTCAGCGAGTACGGCCATCATAGTCGGGGGACTACTCGTAGAAGCTTTGTCATTCAATGCTTCACTAAATCGCATGGATGTAGAAGTTGAGCAGCGCCTTGAGAGTACAACGGCATCTTATAATCAATACGTAACTGATTGGTTGCTATCGAAGGAGCGAGCCTTGACTTCGCTGTCTCAAGAAGTCAATAAATCCGCTATCGTGACGCACCTGAAGCAAGTTAGCCACTCTGCAGATTTCGATAACGTATTCTTGGCTTATCAAGATGGTAGTCAAGATAACGCAAATGGCGTTGTGCTGCCGCCAGGAAACGATGACCCGCGTCAATGGGGTTGGTATATCAACGCCGTCGCCAATCCTAGCAAAGTATTTATGGACAACCCAACCGTTGCCGCCGCTACCGGTGCCAATGTTGTCTCTTTAGGTAAAGCGCTCAATCTGCATGGCCAACAGGTCGTGTTAGGTGCTGATGTAGAAATCACTGACATTCTGAACAGCATGGATAAAGTGATCCTTCCTGGCGACGGCTATATGTTCATCGCTAATGAGAAAGGCAATATCTTTACTCATAAAGACACCAAGCTTCTTAATCAGCCGGTGACACAACTGGGCTTAGACTTCGATACCATTCAAAACGCATCACGCAGTGGGCAGGACCAATCAATTTCAATCTCTGGGGAAGAGTACGTATTATACGCTCAGCAGATTGATGGAACGTCACTAACAACCGTTACCGTCATAAACTACGGTTCTTTGGTCGCACCTTTATTTGAGGCTGTGTGGGGTCAAGTATTAGCAACAGCCATCGTAGTAGTTATTTGTACACTGCTATTCAACCTACTTTGTAGCATCCTATTTAGGCCTTTAAACAACGTTTCGCAAGCACTTGAGCAAATTGCCAATGGTAGTGGTGATCTTACTCAGCGAATTGATGTCGAAAGCGAAGATGAAGTGGGTCGTCTCGCCCATAACTTCAATACTTTTGTGAACAGTCTACAAAAGCTAATTGGCCATATCCGAGAGCAAGCGCATCTCATCAATGCACAGTCAGATAACAATACACAGCGTTCCAACCATGCCGTTTCTGAGATTCACCACCAGCAGCAAGAGATCACCATGGTTGCAACGGCGGTAACTGAGCTTGCAAGCGCGACACGCGAAATCGCCTCCAACGCAGAGCAAACGGCCAATGCAGCGCAAGGCTCAACCCAGAGCACCAATAATGGCCAATCTTTAGTACAAAGAACAAAAGGATCAATCAATAACCTTGCGATTGAACTAAATGAAGCAAGTTCTGTTATCAGTGATTTGGATCGTCACGCTCAAGAGATTTCGACTGTACTTTCTACCATTCAAGGCATTGCTGAACAAACCAACTTATTGGCACTTAACGCTGCAATTGAGGCAGCACGCGCGGGTGAGCAAGGTCGAGGTTTCGCTGTGGTAGCTGATGAAGTTCGCGTCCTGTCACAACGAACTCATGCATCCACAGAAGAAATTAAAACAACGATTGATACACTCCAGCAAACCACGACCCGTGCAGTTAGTTTAATGGATAGCAGTTCAGGTTTGGCAAACAAGTCAGTATCAGATGCGGATCAAGCAACCAATGCCCTGAGTGAAATCCATGATGCAGTTTCGTTAATCAGCGACATGGCAACACAAATTGCAACAGCAGCGGAAGAACAAACACACGTCACTGGTGAGATCACACAGAACATTACCTCTATAAAAGACGTTGCCGACGAGCTTGTCATAAGTACTCAAGATAGCTCACGAGAATCAACGAAGTTGAAGCAGCAAGCGCAAGAGCTAACAGACAAAGTAGCTACCTTTAAACTCTCGTAGTTTTTGCAAAAACAGCTCACATTGAAAACGGCCAGGCTAAATACCTGGCCGTTTTTTATACGTAAATTACCCAAAGATCATAAATAACGTTGTAACCTAACGATTAGTTGGCCATTAACCAACACTCTAAAATCAAGCCTTACAGTTTGAATGGTTAGAGTAGCACCTTAAATAATATTGATAATCAACCCCAACAAGTGATTTTAATATTTAAATAGGAAATCAAAAAAAATAGGTACTTATTTTAATCACCAGTGTTAGCTTCTTCCTAACAAACTAATAGCGAACCCTTGCCTTACATTCCATTAGCGTTAACCGATATTATTACTATGTTTATTCAACCTCGTAGATATCGAGATTTAAACGTCATTATCAAATAAGGAAATAAATATGAATGTATCAGGTTCAGCACCAGCACAGGTGCCACAACAAGTTAGCACTCCACCACCTCAACAAGCAGCCCCTCAGCCTGCACCACCTGTTGCTTCTCACAGCTCTGGTGGTGGTTGTAGTGGTCATGGCATTTCTATCTATGTATAGAGTTTAAACAATACTCATCGTGTAAATTACTTCTTGCCTCTGCAAGAAGTAATTTACGGATTTTAACCCTGTTAATGACAAAAAATGCTCAGAATACTTAACCATTGTAATTTAATAAACCAAGCAAGAAAGTACTACGGATAAAGCATTTTTCTTCAATAACTAATATCAAGCAATGTTTAAAGTTATCCCTACTGTTAAATACCAAAAAGAGGGAAAGTGAATGAGATCCTTACTACTTGCTTTAGCTCTATCACCAAGCTTGACCTACGCGCAGCCGCTTCCAACAGCCATTGATTGTTATCAGACTAATACTCAATCAGAAGATATTGATGCCTATATGTCTTGCTTCGCGGAAAATTCTGTCATGACTGATGTTTCACGTAATTTCGAGGGTAAAAATGCCATTAGACGTTGGGCAATCAGAGAGGTAATTCCTTACGGGCGAAGCTTTTCACATGTGAGAATACTAGAGAAAAATGATTCATACGCCAAAACAGAAGTAGCGTGGAGTACTTGGATTGCACATTACCATTATTGGTGGAACAACGACGGGAAGATCACTCGTATGTCTCTTCAATATGCGGAATAACTCGTCTTTATCAGTCCATATACTGCTTTGCGCCTAAATGTCGGTTCCAAGTTCGACCTAAGCGCAGGCCACCCAAATGTTTTGGGTGGCCTTTTTATTTGCGTTCAATTGCCACATTCATAACTATTTCTTTGGTTTTATATATTCCATTAACTACCAATCAATCTGTTTTTTATCTCTGAAAAACTGTCCTGTCGGCCCTTTATCATCCAACGTTGCTAGCCAAACTGCCGTCTCAGCCCCCATTTCAGGAGACCTTGTCGCTGACGCTCCTCCCATACGAGTTCTCACCCAACCAGGGCACAATGCGTTGATTTTGACGCTATCAGGATAGTTGTTTGCAGCAACTTTAGTAATCGCATTTAGTGTCGCTTTACTAATCGAGTACGCGGCAGGGCCAGTGAGTCCATCAGAAAACGCGCCCCACCCGGAAGATACGTTAACAATACGACCATAACCATTGTTTGCCATGCGATTTCCAAAGAACTGGATGAGCTCGAATGCTGCGAGTGCATTAACTTGCATTGAATACATCAAATCTGAACTGCTTAGGTTTGAAAAACCTCTGTCTTCAAGTACGCCTGCATTATTAACAAGGACATCTATCTGAGAATACTCTGCATCAATTTGACGTATTTGTTTACTGAGCTTCTTAGGGTCAGAAAGTTCAAGCAGCACGACTGACACATCTCCGTTAATTTCTCGTGCGACTTTAAGTCCGTCTTCTTTATCACGACAGGCAAGCAGTACTTTCACTCCCTTCGCTGCCAATGATTCGACGATCGCTTTTCCGATACCTCGATTACCGCCCGTAACCAAGGCTATTTTCTGGCTTGTTTGTTTCATATTCCACCTCAAGCTAAACAGCCTGTTACTAAGGTAACAGGCTGATTTAATATTCAATAACACGACACAATATCGATTGGCTGAATCATGGTTTTTACTTCATGGATTGAGCGAATTTTTCGAAGAACTTGTCAGACTCATAGAGATTTCCTGAGAAGTTTTGAACGCGTTTGATTTTGCCGTCTTCAATTTGATAGAGAAGGATCCAGTTCAAATCAACGTTCTCATCTGCATTTGAGCTCCAGCCTCGGTGCGCATCAATAACGTAAGTATCGTTCGCCGCAAGAATCATTACCTCGGCAGCAAAGCCAGCTTTGCCAAGTTGATTAAAGAAAGCGACAAACTCATCAATACCACGTTTAGTGCCCGCAAGTTGGTGGCGGCCAGGTATATGCCACTCTACATCTTCCGATACAAACTGCTTCAGACCTTCCATGTCACCTTCACCGTAAGCACCAAAAAAACCTTGTACAACTTTAAGCGCATCGCTGTTTTCCGAGCCAGAGGCCACAGGGTTGGCTGGCTTTGGCCACAGTGCTGGATCGTTTATCTCAACCGCATCCTGAGCAGCTTGTGGGTTGTTCATTGGCATTTCACCAGCGAATGCAGTTGTAGAAAAAAGCCCTGCAAGTAACAGCGAGCGAGTAAATACATTTTTCATGTTGTTTGTCCTCTGTTGTAAGGTTACGTTGTTCAGACGGTTGCCACCGAGTAGAACAATATTTCAGAGCTACCTGGAGCATCAACAGTGACAATTTCACGCTAAAGATGTTGGGTCGCCTAAGTCACTTAAAATAAGAGCAAACTAGAAAATTACTCATCTGTTGATGAATCTATTCTAGGTTATGGATTGATAAATTAAAGATGACACAAGACTACTAGACTGTTAGGCTTTTCCTTACGAAAAGCAAAATGGATTTAGCGATGAAAGGTGCAGGAGCAAGTTATAATCAAATCGTAATTTTTCACAGTATTGCGAAGGAAGGCAGTATTCGAGGAGCTGCTCGTAAGCTAGAAATGGCCGCGCCTTCTGTCAGCCAATCGCTCAAGCTACTAGAGAAAAAATTAGGACTGCCTTTATTCAGTCGCTCAACGCGACAAATGAGCCTAACCGAAGCGGGGAAATTTTTACTGGAAAATACCACCGATGCGATCGCTTCTCTCGATTATGCATTAGAAGGTGTCCATGACTTATCCCACGCCCCTTCAGGAAAAGTAAGGATGACGGTCCCTCGGTTTGTTTATCAAAGCGTTATTCGCCCTATCTTCCCCGAGTTTTGCAAGTTATACCCAGATATCGAACTCGAAATCTCAGTATCAGACACGTCAGTGAATATTATTAAGGAAGGGATAGACGTTGGCATTCGCTTCGGAGATCGAATTGAAGAAGGCCTTGTCGCCAGAAAACTGACCGACCCAGTGAAAGAAGCCCTTTTTATATCACCAGACTACAAGCAGCAATATGGCATTCCTAAAGTTCCGCAGGATCTACAGCAACATAAACTGATTCAATATCGTTTTGGTGCCTCAAACAAGCTGGCCCCACTTCTACTCGATCAAGATGGAAGCTCTATTACTGTCGAGATGCCCCTAGCCATGATAGTGAACGATACCAATATCAGTATCGACGCAGCGAAAGCTGGGATTGGTATTGGTCGGTTCTTAGCAACGTTGACAGAGAAGCACTTCAAAGACGGTACTTTAATACCGATTCTTGAAGACTACTGGCATGAAATCCCTGGGCTTTACGTTTATTTTTCTCAAAATAGTCAGAAAGCGAGAAAAACGCGCGTGCTTATCGATTTCTTGATTGAGAAAGCGAAACTCAATGAGATCTAGATGATAGGTTTCCTCCATCAATCACGAGTGAAGAGCACTTTAATGATGGGATGCTCTAGGTTCTAAGTGTTAAGTGTTAGGCGTTTAGGCTATTCCAGCGGTCAAGGTCGGCTTTGGTATCAATGTCGACCTCAGCACTCTTTATCTGTATCGCTTTTACTGCGTCTTCAGTACAAAGGATTTTTTTGGCTCCACTATCGCCACTCAACGACATCAATTTCGAAAAATATCGCTTAGGAAAAAGTGCAGGCACGCCACATTGACCAGCGTATTGAGCACAGACAATCTGACTCCCGTCGTATTCGGAAACAAGCAATTTGAACGTTTCGGATGTCAATGCCACTTGGTCTGCGAGAGTCACCAATATTGCGTCATAATCATCTGCTAAGCAGCCAACACCGAATGCGATAGAGTGACCAATGCCAAGACTCCATTCAGAACAATAAAGTAGCTCGCATGGTGGAATTAACGCCTGGCGTTTTTCATGTTCAATATCGTCGTGCCAGCGACCCGTAACAACGTAAACATCGCCAACCTCGCTTGTTGTGGCGTTCACAATAGAGTGAGATAAAAGGCTGTCCCCTGAACTCATTTGAGCTAGCAGTTTACAGCCATTAAACCTTTGGCTTTGTCCTGCCGCTAAAATCATGATTGCTAACTTCATCTTTTAGCTGGCTGCTCGTTTTAGGCTTTCGTTTTCGGGTAGCACGCCACTCAATGACGCAGCCGTTGTTTGGCTCATTGCCGCTTGGCACTCAGCAAGAATGGATAAAGCGATGGTTTCCGGTAACTCCGCTCCAATATCCAACCCAGCAGGCCCTGCGATTGGAACACTCAATTCATCGACCGCTAAGCCTGAGTGTGACAATACGCGATCTCGTCGGTTGATGGGCCCGAGTAAAGCGATGTAGCTCAGCGATACACTCTTCAAAGCGAACAATGCTTTACTATCTAATTCTACATTGTGTGTCATCAGAATTGCCGCTTGCACCGTATGTTCTTTGCAATAGCGTGTTAGTTCCTCTTCACTGCAGGCCAACCGCTGTTTCACTTCAGGGAAGTACTCTGGTCTTGCATTGGCGGGTCTCGGATCCCATATCGTGACTTCCCACCCTAACTGGAGAGCAATATTAGCCACAGGTCGTGCATCAATCCCACCGCCAGCAATAAGCAAGTGAGTTGGAGCCTCTACTTGCGTCGAAAGCCACAAACCCTGATCATCTTTGATCAATTGAGTGTTTGATGTCGTACTTCTGAGCCGAACCGCACCTGTACTAAAGTTCACATAAACTTCATCAATCGCTATTTTTTGAAGATACTCGCCCTTACGACGTTCTTTCATCGCAGCGAACAAATCGGGCAGGCAAAGATAATTGTTCTCACTAGAGATGGGCTGAAGCAATACATGAACCGTACCACCACACCCAATTCCTAACTGGAACGCAAGATCGTCCTCGTCACTCCCATCATAGGTTAAGGTTTTTGGCTTTTTAGTCAGCATGACCTTACGTGCTTGCAAATGGATATCCGACTCTAAGCAGCCGCCACTTAACATACCAAGCTGTTCACCCGAATCACTAAAGAGCATCATTGCGCCTGCTTTTCGGTAAGCAGGCCCTTCCGTTTTGAATACAGTCCCCAATACCCAATTAGATTGGTCTTTTTTTGGAAGCCATTGCGACAGAATATGAAATAAGTGATTCGACATATTACTTCCCATTCCCTTGTCTGTTATTCGACGTGTACTGCCTTACCCTAGCCTTTAAGGTTAAGGGGCAATACATGCTGTCTTTTGCCAGTAAGGGCAGCAAACGCGTTTGCTACAGCGGGCGCAACAGGTGGAACACCCGGCTCGCCAACCCCTGTAGGTGCCTCTACCGATGGTACGATATGAACTTCGACTTCCGGCATCTGGTTGATGCGTAGTACTTGATAGTCATGGAAGTTTGACTGATTTACCTCGCCACCATTACCCAAAGTAATCGTACTCATTAGGGTTGGAGACAAACCAAAACCAACACTGCCTTCCATTTGTGCTTTGATGACATCTGGGTTTATTGCAACGCCACAATCGACCGCACACACCACTCTATCGACACTCAACATGCCATTTTTCATCGAAACTTGAGCGACCTGCGCGACATAGGTAGCAAACGACTCATGAACAGCAACACCAAAGGCACTTCCTTCTGGTAGTGACTTACCCCAGCCAGCTTTTTCTGCTGCGAGTTTAAGGACACCTTGCCAACGAGGGTGTTTCTGTAACAGCTTCATTCGATACTCAACCGGATCTTTGCCTGCCTTCACGGCCAGCTCATCGATCATCGTTTCAACGGCAAATGCTGTGTGCGTACTACCAACAGATCGCCACCATTGCACCGTAGGGCCCTCTTTAACCGTTGTTAATTCGAGAGAGAGGTTGGCAATGTCATAAGGGTTATTCGACGCGCCCTCGACCGAAGTCGCGTCAATGCCATCTTTGACCATAAAGGCTTCGAAAGCGGTGCCCTGCAGAATAGATTGACCAACGATATGTTGCTGCCAAGCATTGATATGGCCATCAGCATCTAAACCAGCTTTGACTCGATGGACATAAGCCGGTCTGAAGTAACCTGCGCGGGTGTCATCTTCTCTACTCCAAACAAGCTTTATCGGCGTGCCCTTTTTCTGTTTTGCAATTTCGACGGTCTCTAATAAGTAATCCGATCTTGGGTTGGCTCTTCGTCCGAAACTACCACCAGCTAACAACATATTGATGGTGACTTGCTCCGGCTTAATACCCAGTAAGTTTGCAATGTTCATCTGGTCGACTGTCTGAAGTTGCTCACCATTCCAAACAGTACAAACATCATCAGAAACTTGCGCGACACAGTTCATCGGCTCCATGGTTGCATGCGCCAAGAAAGGAAACTCATAGGTGTTATCAATCACAACGTCTGACGACTCGAGAGCTTTAACAGCATCACCATCAATTCGAGCTGGCAGTCCCGGTTTCTTTGAGAGTTCCGTGTACTCTTCCATTATCTGAACGGAGCTTTTTTTGAAGGCCTTACTCTCATCCCAAGATGCAACGAGTAGGTCTCGTCCCTTTTTTGCGCTCCAATAATCAGTAGCTAATACAGCAACCCCAGTTGGAATGGTAATGACGTCAACAACACCCGGAGAAGCTTTCGCGCTTTTAGAATCGACCGATTCCAGTGTCGCGCCGAATTTAGGCGCATGAAGCACCATAGCAGTCAGCATGTCAGGTAATTTGAAATCTTGAGTAAATATCGCCGTGCCATTGTTTTTCCCTGTATCTTTTCGACTGAGCTTGGTTCTACCAATCAAAGTAAAATCTTCTGGCGATTTAAGTGGGACGGTACTTGGGTCGGGAACTGGCATTTTGGCAGCCTCTTCGGCCAAGTCACCAAAACTGGCTTGTTTACTCCCATGGCTAACCACGCCCGAAGAGACAACAATTTCATCGGAACTTACGCCCCACTTTTTCGCAGCAGCAGCCACCAACATAGACTTGGCCACAGCACCGGCAGTTCGTAATTGCATGTAAGAGTTGGCGATTGCGGTACTACCGCCCGTTCCTTGCATAGGGCCCCACAACGTGTTGTTATAACGCGAAGCATCCGCCGGTGCACCCTCAGGCACCATTTGTTCCCATGCCGCATCTAATTCTTCAGCAACAAGTGTCGTTAACCCTGTGTAAGTTCCTTGACCCATTTCAACGTGTTTGATCATCACAGTCACGGTGTTATCACTGCCAATACGAACGAACGCATTTGGTTCAAACGATACATCTGATGCCGACTGTTCGGATGCAAAGGCCTTTTGATTGGTTATCGAAACACCTAGAGTTAACCCTGCTCCAACACCACCGATCAATTTAAGAAAGTCACGGCGACTAGTAGCAACTTCTTGTGTTGCCATTGATAAAGACATTAAGCGCATAATCGTTCACTCCATCTCACGACAACTTTGTTGAAGCTTGTTTGATTGCATTGCGAATACGAACATAGGTAGCGCATCTGCACACATTACCCGCCATAGCAGCATCAATATCATCGTCCGTCGGGTTTGGGTTTTGCTCTAAAAGCGCAACTGCCGACATCACCTGACCTGATTGGCAATAACCGCATTGCGGGACCTGAAGTTCGTCCCACGCTTCTTGAACTACTTTTGCTGCAGGGCTCTCCACCCCTTCAATCGTAGTGATTTTTTGCCCAACCGCAGCTTGAACAGGTGTAATGCAAGAGCGAATAGCCTGCCCATTCAGGTGAACAGTACATGCACCACACAATGACATGCCACAACCAAACTTAGTGCCGGTCATAGAGAGGTGATCTCGAATCACCCATAGGATTGGAGTATCTGGAGTTGCATCGACACTTACATCGACACCATTTACGTTAAGAGTTAATGCCATGGAGCTTCTCCTGCTCGCCGAAATTTACGTATACACAGTCATAACCTAAGGCGAAAACCGCTGTGTATACTCCCTTCGATGTGGCTGACCTAAAAGAGCCATAGTGCAAATTATAGACAAGACTGGACACTGTGCTTAAAGATGGAACAGGTTAATATCTAATTGTAAACGATTTACATTATCGATAAAGTAAAGCCTTTAAATACTAATAAGTTATGGATAATGACAAACGTTAAAAAGGCTCTACGTATCATATTCGCAGTCGGTGTTGGCTATGCCTCAGGTGCCTACTTTCATCACACACCGTCAACAAACATCAAGCCTGCAGAGGTTTTCACTGCAAAAACACAGACACAACCCGTCAAGAGAATAGAAAGTAATGACGGCACTTCAGACAATGGGGAAAGATTACCCAAACCTCCTGAAACGTTTCCAAAATTTGTCAAAGAAACCCTCGATGACTATGGTTTTGATTTGGCCAATCTTACGGAGCAGCAGTGGTCAGAATTCATAAGCTTATCGGCCATTGATTACTTTTCAGAGCAACTTAGTCCAGAAGTCGTGCTTTACATTGCAATGACTCTCAACGACCAAGAACTGATAAGCAAACTTATTGATCAAGGTGTCGATATCGATAAGCGTGTAAAAATACAAAATTTTAGCTATCCGTTACGTTTTGCAGCAGTAAACTCAAACATCGAGTTATTTTCGCAACTGGTTGATGCTTCACAAGACATCAACGCAAAGATCTACAGTCCGCTGATTCGAATGATCAGTCGCTCCAATCAAGAAGTGAGTGTTCAGCGTGAGAAAATTGATTATCTACTCGCATCTGGTTACGAGCTCATCGATACCTATAAACACATCATCCCGTTAGTCACTTTTGGTGATGCAAATAATAACCCCTATATTGCGGAACAACTCAGCAGGTTTGACCCAAACCGAAAGGGAAATGGTGGTCTGGCTTTAGTAAACTTGATTGCTTCAGGTGCTAGTGACGATATAGTGATGACAATGATAAACAAGCTTGATCGTAACTTAGATGAGGATGATGCTAGCAGTCTTATATTTGCGGCTCTACGTTCAAACGATATAAAACAGGGCAATACTATCACGGCACTTTTCAACACTGGTATCAACCCAAACCTAAATGGTCCCACTGAAGTGCCCTTCGCTGCAACAGCATTTATGCAAGCCGTTACAGCAAAAAATGATAAGAGCTTTGACCAAGCTATAGAGAAACTTGACGCCGTGGTGGCTGCTGGTGGGAAGCTAACCAACGATAGAGTAACAATAGAACTCGTCAACCAAGCCATCGACTCTTTCAAAAAGTCGAGCGAAGAGGCATACCCTGATAAATATCGAATTCTAGAAGCATACATCAAATAGTTGAGAGTTAGGCACAGCACCTAACTCTCAACATCACTCTCCCCATTTTGGAAACGGGTCTTCGAAGGTCAGCCAGTACTGCTGGCCTTCATCCATTTCTTTATCAGTTAACAAACAATCATTCAGTGCCTGTGTTAACCCGTCTTGATCAAGCCCTTGACCAATGAATACAAGCTCTTGTCGTTTATCACCAAATGGTTCTTGCCAGTGCTGATAGATTGCTTCTAAATAATCGGGATCAGTTGGCCATTGATCTTTCGGGACTGATTGCCAAAACATACCGGCTAAACCATGGCGTGCGATACCACCCGCCTGGCTCCATTGCCCAACGAGTTCCGGCCTTGTTGCCAACCAAAAATACCCTTTCGACCGTATTAAGTTTCCGAAAGGACGCATCTCATGAAGTAGTCGATAGAACTTTTCTGGATGGAACGGTCGCCGCGCAACGAAATTAAAACTCGATATACCATACTCTTCTGTTTCAGGTATGTGCTCACCACGCATCTCCTTTAACCAGCCTGGAGCTTGTTGAGCACGTTCGAAATTGAACAAGCCTGTGTCGAGCACTGCGTCTAACGTAATTTCACCATTTGAGATAGGAATGATTTGAGCATGGGTATTAAGTGTTTTAAGGATAGCCTTCAGTCTTTCGACTTCATCTTCACCTGCGAGATCGGTTTTACTAATTAATATTACATCGGCAAATTCAACTTGATCGACAAGCAAATCAGATACACTTCTTTCGTCCTCTTCACCCAAAGATTCGCCCGCTTCACTTAACTGCTTTGCTTCATCATAGTCTTTTAGAAAATTGACGGCATCAACCACGGTAACCATTGTATCTAGACGAGCGACATCCGATAGTGACAGGCCATTATCATCAGCAAACGTAAATGTCTCGGCAACAGGTAACGGCTCAGAGATGCCCGTGGATTCAATTACTAGGTAATCAAACCTACCGTTTTGAGCAAGCTTCCCCACTTCTTCTAAAAGATCCTCTCTCAGTGTGCAGCAGATACACCCGTTACTCATCTCGATCAGTTTCTCTTCACTTCTATTTAAAGAGACTTCATCTTTAACAATCGCAGCGTCAATGTTTATTTCACTCATATCATTAACGATGACCGCGACTTTTCTATTCTGTCGATTATTAAGGATATGACTAAGTACTGTTGTCTTCCCCGCACCAAGAAAACCTGACAGTACGGTCACTGGCAGTCGATTTTTATTTAGTGTATCCATGTGCTAGCCTTACATTGTTACGTTATAACATAACTCATTATAGTTTAAGCTCTATAGTTTTACAGCCATAGAAATATCCTTGTAGCAACACTGATGGACCCAATAGATACTGGAGTAAGACAATGGAAGACGAGAAACAACTCCTATTAACGGAAGAACAAGTTCTGGCTGCTCCAGATTCGGATTATATGAACAGAGACCAACTCCGTTTCTTTGAACGTAAACTTCAAGAGTTGCATGAGACAACAAGGCTGCATATCGAAAAGGCTAAGGAAAGCATCGTATCGCCGATGGAATTCAGTGATGATAACGATAGAGCCTCGAGCGAGGAGCAGTCGGCAATCGCGTTAAGAATTATAGACAGGGAACAGAAACTCTTGCCTAAAATTCAGCAATCAATAGAACGAATTCATACTGGTGAATATGGTTATTGCCTCGAATCGGGAGAGCCGATCGGAATACCTAGGTTGCTCGCGCGACCCACCGCTGAGTATTGTGCAGAAGTGAAGGCACAAAAAGAGACTAAGGAGCATCAATTTAGGGGTTAGCACCAAAATAAAAAAGCTCCTGAATATCAGCAGCTTTTCTTGGACTGGTGATCCATGTTGAACTAGTTGATGTCTTGAACCTTCATCACTAGGTCTTCCCAGTTGCGCTGGTTTTCCATGTCGTGCTCTAGACCTTGGTCGTCCGCAATCTGAAAACGCTTAACGGCTGCTGTTTTACTTGTCGCTTGGTATAGCCAGTATGCTTCCGCTTTCAATGCTTCATCAATAGGCTTATCAATTGATTCATACACCATTTGTTTACAAACATTGATAGATTCCGCAGGGAACTTAGATATACGCTGTGCTAGCGCATCAACATAAGGACCAATCTCGTCTGGTTCCAGTGCCTTGTTGATTGTGCCGTAGGCCTCTGCTTCGTCCGCATCGAAATCACGGGCACTAAGCACTATCTCAAGTGCACGACCAAGGCCCACTTGACGAGCCATACGTGATGCGCCCCCGCCACAAGGCAGAATACCCATACCGACTTCCATCTGCATGAATTTAAATTTACCACGTGCTGCGAAGCGCATATCTAACGCGAGAGCTAACTCATGACCGCCTCCACGAGCAAAACCTTCTAGCTTGGCGATTGTAGCTTGCGGAACTTTACTGATTCGCTCACAAACGGCCTGCAGATCCAGAAGCTGTGCATCTTCACGTGAAACCGCTTCAGTCGACATGTCTTTGAGTAACTCAGTATCGTAGTGACAAACCCACACTTCAGGGTTTGCTGATTGGAAGACAACCACCTTCGTCTCACGGTCACGCTCCAATCTCATTGCCAGACTATTTAAGTCTGCGAGCATCTCTTGCCCTTGAACATTTACCGTACCAAAATCGAACGTAACAGTTAGAATTCCGTCTTTCTGGTCTGTTGTAAATGTCTGAAATCCTGAATATTTCATAATTTACTCTCCATTGATTGTCTTTAATATGAATGGCAAAAAGTGTGTCACCCAATAAATCCTATGGCGTTACTTCTCCCACAACAATCAACAAGAATTACAATCTGTATTAACGATAATTAAATAATCTATTTATCGTTTTAGGCTTAGTATATAAACAACTGAGCGCTAACCTCACTCGCTCGCATCATTGAAATATAAGGATTGTAGTGAATGAATTTAGAGCACCTACGGTTATTTGTGCGTATTGCCAGTACTCACAATATCAGCCAAGCGGGCAAAGAGTTGGGCTTATCTGCACCAGTAGCAAGCATGCACATCAATAAACTTGAGGAGAGCATTGGAGCTAGACTTATTCATCGCACCACACGTAAGGTTTCGCTCACGGAAGAGGGAGAAGCCCTTTTGCCCTATGCGGAAGAGATCATCAGTAGTGTGGATGCAGCTAAAGCCAATGTAGGTACAGGAAAGGCCTGCCCGAAAGGCACGCTCAGAATCACAGCCCCAGCTTCGTTTGGCCGTATGCACTTGATGCCAGCTTTGAAAGGCTTTTTAGCACAATACCCTGACCTATCTGTTGATATACGACTAACGGATTCTATGGTCGATCTGATTGAAGGTGGCTTTGACGTTGCAATTCGAAATGCGGATTTAAAAGACTCAACCCTAATAGCCAAAAAGCTCGCCACAGACAAACGAATCATGGTCGCTTCTCCTGACTATATCGCCACACATGGTAAACCTAAACACCCATCAGAACTCAAGCATCATCAGTGTATAAACCAAACTGGTCTCGAGTCTTGGACCTTCGATACCCTAGAGGGTGTGATACATATTAAGGTAAAAGGAAAAATCAAAGTCGATCACGGTGAGGCGGTCCGAGATGCAGCGATTGATGGCATGGGTATCGCTATGTGCGCCACTTGGATTGCCTACCAACAATTACTTGATGGTAGCCTAATCGAATTGCTAGAAGACTATACCTTGATGGACGACTCAGATGTTTGGGCGGTTTATCCAAGCTCTAGGCTTCTCGCTCCAAAAGTCCGTGCCTTCGTCGACTACTTTTCTGAATATTACGGTACGCCGCCCTACTGGGACTAATCCCGAGCAAGTAGAGCCTTAGCGCATTAGTTTCAGAATTTGGCTACAACCAGATTAACCTTTGCTCCCGAGATGTTCATTGAACCGTAAAACGAGTGCTCTTACGGTTCAAACTAAAGAGCTTATTCAAGTTCACCTTTGGCTTCTTGCTCTGCTTCTCGAGTTAGCGTTTTGAATGCGGTTCTGACAGGGATAAAGATTTGTGAAAACAATGCTAAGCCCCAAAACGCATTCCCAATAAACGAAGGGACAAATGACACAATAGCAAGAGTCACAAAACAAAGAGCGATACCGATATATCGAACCTTCGCAGTTGCGAAACGGTGGGCAGTTCGAAGTTCAATCACCTCTTGGATCTTAAGCAAACAATAAAGATAGGTCGCTAAGCCCAAACATCCAATCAATGCATATTTGAATGGGTATTGATCCATAAAACCTATTTTCACTTCCGCAGATAGGGCAACGCCAATCGTTACCGAAGAGAGCATCAAGAACAGATGTGCGACCGTCCATTTCACCAATGTTTTCGGCTTTGTATCACGAGGTTTTCCATTGCCAACAAAATCAAAGTAGATCCAGCACAATAGGAAAATAGAGAGGCCACCAAAGGCGTAGTTTACAAACACATCACCCACGACATTATCAATGCCCTTGTCAGCAAGAGTAATGACCAGCTTGAAAAAACCTTCCCCGGCGACGATGAGTAGCAACAGTGCAAAACGCTCCGCCATATGACCGAAACGCGGCAAGAAGCGCTCATTGTAGAGGACACCCACCTTTGGTGCGACGTAGAGTGCAGCTAACACCAACATACCCACACCAAACGCTAGATAGTTATATGGCGCAGGAAGAAAAGCACTCACAAAGAAGATAGCGGAACCAATGGCAAAGTTGCGAGACATACGGCCTGGCAGACAAGTTTCACTGTCTCCCACCGCTTTAGCTCGGTAGTAAAGCAGAGACATGATCGCTCGATTTATCGCATAGCCTATCGCGAAGTACGCCCACCCAGCGCCATCAATATGTACGATAGAAGAAGACATGATCATAATAGTGACGATCTGCGCAGCCATAATATAGCGATGCTGAACATCGGTACTAACATAAATGGAGTTAAAAAGGCTTAAATCAAACCACGCAAACCAGATCACAGTGAACAGTGCAGCGAAAATAGCGAACCCGGTAAAACCGAGGTGATGACTTAAAAAGTTACCAAGGACGAATATAGACACCACATGAGCTAAATCGTAAAAAAGCTCAATCCAATGTACATGATCATTACTACTATCGGCATCAAGATGATGCTTTGGCTTACGCCACAACGGATGCTTCTTGGCTAAATCCATACATTCATACCCTAGATATCAGTATTTAGTTCTGTTTATGGGATTTATTATGGTAACCACCTAAAATATTTCAAGAAGTATATTTCCGGTAACTTGCTGATTCACACTCCTCTTTTTCATTATTGGAAGTATCTTGAAGATTGAAAAGTCGGCCAATGTTCAGAGTGTCCGGTCGGCAGCTATGTAAAAGTAGGTAAATATAGAGGCCAGAGCGCACTAGATATTTGACTCGACGACCGGTTCAACTTACTTTTTGAACCACTGTTACTTTTAACGATATTCAAATACGGTCGATATGGATTCTGTTACTCAAGCTGCGCTCGGTGCGACGGTCGCGGGCGCTATTGCTGGAAAACGCTGTAATGCGAAGGTTCTACTCGCTGGAGCCGCCTTAGGAACGTTGCCTGATTTAGATGTTGTTCTGGATTATGGCGATGCGGTTCAAAATACCATTAAGCACAGAGGCTTTAGCCATTCTTTACTAACACTCCCACCATTAGCATTTCTGATTTCATGGTTGTATTGTGTCCGTTACTCAGATTCTTTCTGGACACTAGCGAGAGTGTTCTTCTTGACGGTGAGTGTCTTAGTAACACACACCTTGTTAGACGCGATGACAACCTATGGCACACAGCTTATTTGGCCGTTTGAAGGGTATTTCGAGCTTCGCAACGTGTTCATCATAGATCCTTTGTATACATTGCCATTGTTGTTTGCCATTGGTGTAGCTTTGATTTTTAAACACAAAGGCGGACGATGGTGCCAAGGTGTTGTATTGCTCTCCACTCTTTATCTGGGTTGGGGTTACGCGTCACAACAAGTGATTGCCGATCGAGTTGAACAAAACTTAGCCGCGCAGAACCTCCCTAACCAACAGGTTCTCATTACGCCAACAGCATTTAATACTTTCCTGTGGCGTGTTGTAGTTATGGATGATGGGCAATACTGGGAGGGGTTGGCGTCGGTTCTTGATAGCGACAATAAGATTGATTTCATCTCTCGTCCACTCGGCAACTGGCCTCTAGAAGAGAAACCAAATACGCTAGAAGGACTAAAAGCATTTTCCCACAACTACTTGAACTATCGCGTTGAAGACGACACGTTAATTGTTTCTGATTTACGCCTAGGGATGGCAAACAACCTTTCATTTGAGTTCGTATTTGCGGAGAAAGATAGCGATGGCGAATGGAAATTACTTGAAGCGACTCAACGCTACCCAAGTGAACGAGGCCTAGATATGCTCGCTCCGCTTTGGCAACGTTTGAAAGGCGATCAGACTATTGATGCGAACTTACAGACAATGGAAGTGAGCTATCAGAGATAAGATGCGGTGATTGCTCGATAGATTGGTCTATTGAGCAATCATAACTGAGAAGTGAACTGCGCAAAGTCAGTCAGGTATGGCTTACCTTAAAAAAGGGGAAACAAACAAAGCCATGCCAAACAAAGCCAACGTTAGCCCTGCACCACGTTCGATAATGTAAATATAACGGCTAAGCGACTGATGAACGCTAGGGTGACTGATGGTCGCTGCAATAAGCAGGTCCCAAAATAAAACCGCAAAGAACATCCAAATCCCACAAGAGACCTGTTGAATCAGCGTTACCTCACTACCTAATATGACCGTCAATAAGCTCATATAAAACAGAGCGTTCTTAGGATTAAGTAACGCTGAGTTTAACCCCATTACAAGCTGCTTCAGAGGTGATGGTATGGCCTGCTCGTCAGAAGAAAGCTTTGTTTCACCCTTTTTGCTTCTTAGTAGAACTGTTCCTAACCACAATAGATAGATCGCCCCTAAGATTTCGAACACCGTATAAATCAATTCATTATCACGGATGCTTGTCCAGCCAAAAATAGCCACACCAATATAGATCGCGTTACCGAGTGCAACGCCAAGGCAAATAAACCGGCTGCCCTTTAATTTGTGTCGAATCGAATGAGCAACTATTAAGAAAAAATCTTGCCCCGGGCTTAATAAAGCAACGAAATGTGCCAATGCTAAGGCAGGAAAAGCAGCAGGTAGAAATGAAGAAAACAACATAATAAATATCCATAGTAAAAACCTACCAGTCACTATGAATATTTTGGACTACTAATTATTGTCGAAAATTGATCTAACCTGTTGATATTGTCTTGGCGTAGAGGCCGTATAATTGACAAACGCTTTATGCAATTGACTCTGGTCAGAAAACCCTACCTCCACGGCAACATCAACAATCGACTTACCACTTTTCAGTAAGAACTTAGCTTTTTCTATTCGATGATTGTTCAGAAATGCTTTAGGCGTGATACCAAAATAACGCTTAAAACGTCTGATCAGAGTTTCTTTCGTTTGACCAAACTCGCTAGAAAGTGTGTCTAATGACGGTGGAGACTCCACATCTTGCAGCAATCGTTCCCTGACCTCTAGAGCTAAGGTATCTTCAATAGATTGCGCTCGTATAGGTGAACTATATCGACTAAGTATGTCGAATAATATGTTCTCAACCGTCGAAGCATTCTCCACTGAGTCATGTTCAAGTAACTCATCCATAGCGCTTTCAAGTGGGCAATCGAACAGCTGCAATGTATCTTGGTCAACAACAAAATCTACTACGTCATAGCCATATAAAGTTGATAAGGTTTCGCAACACCAGTTGCTATCTATATAGAGCATATAGTAGCTGCGAGGGCTTTTGTTGAGTGGGTTACACGCGTGAACTAAATTAGGTTCAATCAATATCACTTCACCTTTGTTAAGAACCAAATCTTGTTCTGGCAAAGAGAGGCACGTCGACCCAGTTTTTATTATTCCGATGGAAAGTTCAGAGTGATAGTGATCTTTATAGCTTTGAGTACTCTTTTGGGTTGTGCGAACAGTCAGGTAAGGCGCATACTCACTTACCCAATAACGTTGACTAATATCCTTTGTCGTATTGTCCATCTGATTGCCTTGGTCGTGAAAAGATTTCTTACTTACGAAAATCGGGGCTGACTTTTAGGTCCTCAACCCAAAGCCTTCCTCAAGAGAAAGTATCATTATTCTTCCCACTCTGAGCGCAAGACACCGTATTTAATTGAGTCATAATATTCGCCCTCAAAGTAGCGGACTTTGCGCAGCCTCGCTTCTTGTTGAAAGCCCAGTTTAGAGGCAAGTGACATCATTCGTGGGTTACCCGACCAAGTTGTTAGGCCAACCCTCTCAATTTCTTTGGTGGCAAATAGGTAAGAAACCCAAAGTGAGACAGCGAGTGCTGCAATACCCTTGCCCCAGTAATCGGCATCATAAATGACCACGCCCGCTTCTAACCAACGCGTCTCCTCACACTCCCAATAACAGTTAACTGTTCCAATCGGGATATCATTCGCGGTAATAAGTTGTATTTCTGTGCCCGCTAGTAACCGCCGAAAAAACGATGCTTCAAACTGCTCAAGCGTTGGGTGTGAGTATGAGAAATAAGGGCCATTGTATTTCGTCCACTCATTATTTGAGGTCACTAAAGCATGTACCTCAGTCAGTTCTCTGGCTTTGGCTGGTCTTATATTTATCCGTTTCTGTTCCACTCTATATCCCTATTCTGTTATCCAATCTATGGAGCCCTTCCACCGAGCTTAATTGCAATATTCGCGATGTCCAACTTTACTTTAGCCTGATAGCAAACCATAAAAAATAAATAATATATGGATGTGATGATGAGCAAACCAATAGTCGCGAGTAACAAACCTATCAAGGTTGAACTGAAGGCTAACCAAGAGTACTACTTTTGTACTTGTGGACGGTCAAAAAGCCAACCTTTCTGTGATGGTTCTCATGCGGGAACTGACTTCAAACCCAAAGCTTTTACGGCTGAAGAGAGTGGTGACAGCTACCTCTGCCAATGTAAACACTCCCAAAACCTCCCCTTCTGTGATGGCTCACATAAGCAATTTTCTGATTCTGATATAGGAGCTGAAGGCCCGGGCGTACAAATTCAAACTGTTGATGCTATGCCTGTAGCAACAGCGACCAAGGTTGAACCTACGGTGGAATTTATCCACCAGCTGGCTCGGGAAGGCTTATCTAAGATGGGGCATCACGGCCCTATGACTTCCATGGGCGTGCCAAGACACTTGCTTCCCCATTGGGACGATATTCAAGTTATGGTCGCTCAAATGGCAACTAAACCGCTGATGGAAGACGTTCCCGTTTCCACAGAATTAGTCATCGGCCCTCAGGCGAAAAAGCCGCTGAAACTCAAAATACCGCTGTTCGTATCTGACATGAGCTTCGGCTCACTTTCTGAAGAGGCAAAAGTATCTTTAGCAACCGGTGCGGAGCTGGCTGGAACAGGCATTTGTTCCGGAGAAGGTGGCATGCTCCCCGAGGAACAAGCGGCCAATAGCCGATATTTCTACGAATTAGCCAGTGCCGGATTTGGATTTGAAGAGTCTAAGTTGAAAAACGTCCAAGCCTTTCACTTCAAAGGAGGACAAGGTGCAAAAACAGGAACGGGAGGCCACCTACCCGGAGCCAAAAACATCGGTAAAATAGCGGAAGTGCGAGGCATTGAAGCGGGGACCTCCGCAATTTCGCCACCGACATTCAAAGACCTAAATACCGTTGAGGACTTTAAGAAATTTGCCAACCGCGTACGAGAGGTCACTGGTGGAATACCAATAGGTTTTAAACTGAGTGCCAATCATATTGAGGAAGACATCCAGTTCGCACTTGATGCAACGGCAGACTATATCATTCTTGATGGTCGCGGCGGTGGTACAGGGGCCGCCCCAGAGATGTTTAGAGACCACATTAGTGTACCCACAATCCCCGCTTTAGCGAGGGCTCGAGCTTATCTTGACAAGGTTGGCGCATCAGGCCGCGTGACACTCATTATCACTGGCGGTCTTCGTGTACCAATGGACTTTGTGAAGGCTATGGCATTAGGAGCAGATGGTGTCGCGATTTCCAACAGTGCCATGCAATCTATCGGCTGTGTCGCGGCAAGAATGTGTAACACCAATAATTGCCCAGCAGGCATTGCAACCCAAAAAGCCGATTTAAGGCAACGTCTTAATGTAGAAAAAGCCTCGAATCAATTGAAGAATTTCTTCGAAGCATCGACCGAGTTGATGACGGTAATGGCGAGAGCCTGTGGTCACAATCATCTCAATCAATTTAACCCCAACGATCTCGCGACTTGGAACCGTGAAATGGCACACCTCTCTGGTATCAAATACTCTGGCTACACTTTAACTGGTCAGTAAGCTTATCGGGCAGTTTCACGCTGCCCTTTCTCTCAAATTGTAATTACTCAAACCTATCGTTTTTTCTAACCACTTCACTCTCCTCACTGCCCACTTCTCATAAATTAGATAAGTCTTTGTTTACTTGTGGTCGGTCTGATTAAAATGGCATCAATATACATCGCAAAAGGGTCTAAAAATGATTAGCCATTTCGATCATATTGTTCTCACAGTTTCTGATATAGAGAGAGCCGTCGAGTTCTACACGCGTGTGTTATGCATGGAGGAAGTGACTTTTGCCAACGGTCGCAAAGCTGTTAGATTTGGAAACCAAAAGATTAACTTTCAATTGTTAGGACAAGAACCACGAAACATCGCCAATGTGGGTTCTGGTGATCTCTGTTTAATTGCCAATTGGCCATTGGAACGAGTTATTGCTCACTTGGATAAAGAAAACATCGAGATCATTGAAGGTCCGGTCGCAAAATCTGGTGCCGTTGGCGCAATCCAATCCGTGTACTTTTCAGATCCCGATAAAAACTTAGTCGAAGTGAGTGTCTACCCTTAGTATTCCCGTTAACTCGCCGTCCTGGCAAATCATTCGAAGTTTAGAACTGCGAGCTAAGTACATCATTATGAAGTGCGTCTGTTCAAAAGTCCCACCAATAGCGACCAAGGAATCTGTGGTTCGCTGTCGCCCACTAGAATGAGTAACAGCACTTAAAAAGGACGCATAGTTAACGCGTCCTTTTTCGCAAACGTTAGCCTAAAGTGGCGATTTATTATGAGTTGACTTCAAACGCTTCTGACAATGCTTCCACTGTTGTTTCAGAGACAAGTTCGCCATCCATAAAATACTTAACGTTAGAGCCCTCTTTCACACCGGTAACCGTTGAAGAAGTACTATCTAAATAAGTGACTTCCATTTCAATGGTGTTTTCATCAAGAGTTCTTATCTGGCTATCTTCGATATTTTGGTAAGTCAAAGGATCGATAGGCGCATCACGTAACGAAGGGTCAAGGTCGCCATTTACTTCAATCATTGTCTCGACTTTACTGTCAAAGATATGCGGCGTTCCATCAAATGGATTTGATCCCGTCCAAAACTCAATAGAGTTAACAACAAAATAATCTGCGAGTGTTGTAAAACCATAAACAGGCGCTAATAAGAAGTTAACACCACCACGAGCATAACGGTTATCGACAACCTTAACGTTGAACTCCATTAGTTTCTTAGTCGTGAAATTACTACCGACACAACCAGAAAGGACTGGAGCCAATAGTAAAATGCCGGTTAGCCTAAATGTATTATTTTTACTTAAAAATTTCATTTCATCTACCTACAGATTAAAATAAGTAACCAAATTCAATACCCACAGAGGTATCGTCAAATTCATACATGGTAACGGATGCATTCACATCGATATTGCCGTTAGTCCAACCCAAAGCATTTTCAAATACGCTGTCATAGTCAGAATCCAAGAAGTAGGTAAAATCACCGCGATAATACATATTACCAAAAGGAACTAACACACCCGCTTCTAAATCAAAACCATCACTGTAGTCACCGCTAGAATAATTCGCACCCACATTCCAAATGCCAAATCCTGCATCAGCCACATAGTTACCACCAACCGTCAGGTTGTCGTAATCTCCAGAGACATTCCACTCACCGTCTAAAACAATGTTATTCGATAAGTTATATTGGCCTGACAGTGTCACGGCATCATAGTCAAAAGCACTGTGATAATCAGAACTAAATGTACTGTAGCCCAGACTTACACTGGCTTTATCATTGATACCATATGTCCCTTCCAGCGACAGTTGGTCGCCGTTTTCAAAACTGTCGTAACCGGAAGTAATATTACTCTGAACATTTCTAATATCTTGGCTATGATAGTTTTTACTATCTTGCGCTACTTGCTTAATATTTTCATTCGTTGCTTGGTCATTTGCAGATACTGCGCCAGAAAAAGAAAGAATAAATAGCGAAGATAGTGTTACTAATTGTGTTTTCATGGTTTTCCAAAAATTAAATTTCGATGCCGATACTGGCAATATTAATATTGACCTATTAATCCATTAAATTAGCCATTGGTTTTTAAGTAATAAGAAGCCACACCATCCTTTCGTCAAGCATGGCTTCTTATTTAGGGGGATATTTAAATGTTATTTACAGCAATAAACGTGAGGGATTGATTATTTTTCTATCGCTCCACTAAGTGTTTTTGCTAGTCGATAGTTGATGATTTTATGGGGAATAGCATTGTCTCTATAATGAAGTTCAGACATATCGACAATATTATTGTAAGAAACCAGCACTTGATCATTCTCTTCTGTCACCAATACTTTTTGGCCAAAAGCATCCAGTCCAATGCTTGGAAAGTCCGTCATTGCTTTTGCGCCAGGTGCTGGCCCACCAAACACCAACAAAGTCGAGTTTGGTAATGATTCACCAATTGATTGTGCTCTAGCCTTAAAGTCCCAGTTCATGAACCAAACGGTATCATCTTGAGCAAGCACGTCTCGTTTAATATTTGCTAACGTGGTGTCGAAATCATACTCTGAAACTATTGTTTCAATGCCGTAGTTCTTTGTTAAACCGTCATTCTCAACGGGTACCACTTTATTTAATCCACTGGTTAGTTCTGCCGTATGTTGTGCATATCTCTCAAGTAAGTCTTTATCCTTAATGCCATGGCGCTTCTGAATAAACTGTTCGTCGGTATAGACTGCTTTCTGTTGACCGTCTTCAACGTAGTTCAACACACGAAATGGAAGATCCAAACCTACTTGCAAATCCTCTTTTAACAATTGAGTATTCAGTTCATCATCGCTATAAAAGTCCACTCTACTTGGCGCTAAATACTCACCAGCTTGTTCAGCTAGTCGAGAGTGATCAATAGTAAGAACTTTCTCTAACTCTAGCTTTTCAGCATTACGATCAACCATCAAAACACTCTCATCAACAGAGTTCAGTTTGTTTTGATAATTAACAGGATCAACGGTCGTTTCACAGCCCAGAAGCGGAAGAACAGATAACATAACGAAAGATAATTTTTTCATGTCTGGCCTCTCTTAAGTTCGACAAGTGATAAAAATAAATAACAGCCTCGACTACTGAATATCATGGTCTATAACAAAATCCTTTAGCACCGAATAAGCTCGGTTTCGTTCACCATTGTTTAGATGAACAAGGTATCCATACAGCGCTCTTTCATGCTCAACCATATAGGTCATTTCCTCTTCATAACCCCTAGGACTAAAAGCTTGAATTTCTTCCAATTGGCGAACAAATCGCTCAGCACTTCCTTCTAGGTACCGTGAACCTAGGTACGGCATCATTCTCAATGAAAGTATGACCGTTTTTGCAAATAGCTTATCTTTACAACCAATAGAGCTATCAACATTAAATTGCTGCCGAACTGGGCTCATCACCTTGGTATTGTGATGCTCCATTTTACTCAAAAGGTCCAAACTATCGGCGGTCATGCTACCTGGAGGGTTTTTCTTTAATTCAGAAAACACCTGCTTACCCAAGTTTCGAAATAGCAATTCATACTTAAGTCCTTTCGAAAAGGTTTGGTACTCTTTTTGATTAATGCTGATCATCGTATTATCCCCACTCATTGCTTTGAAGGGTTGTAGTATTAAAACCATGAGAGTTAGGTGTTTTACCCAAATTGACTTCTCTTTATAACAAATCATCAACTGGGTTCTCACCAAGCCAAATGTTACTCAATGCAATGCTCTGTTTAGACGTTGAGTGAGTCTGATAAATAACGTTACTATTATGTTGAACCTGCATAGTTTGCCCATTATAAATAATGGCGATCTCGTCTTTTTCTAAAAGTGATACTGACAAGCTATTCACTAATTTTTGAATGCTAGGATCATTAATATTGATCCCTGAGTTCGAGTCTTCTAACGCGTCAATGGCTGCTGTTCTTACTTTCTCTTGCGTTAATTTTTCGGGTATAAACGTCAATATTAGTGCCGAGTCACCTCGTTCATTTTGTCGATGACTAATATCGTAATAATCGACAAACCATAACGTTCTAGTATTGTTTTTTACCACATGATAATGATCGTATGACCACGATTCGTATTGGTTATGCAAAGGGTCAGTTGCTAACTCTTCTGCAAACGTTTCTTTTACCAACATCAAAGCTATCAATAAAAACGTAATCTTGTATCTCATTACTATCGCTTCCTAAATTCAGGTTAAATATGGGAAATATCAATCGATTCACGGAAAGTGGTACTAATACGCTAGGTTCATCATGTCTATAGAATCTAATCGCTCTACCTTACTCGGGGTCGGGAATGTCGAATGCACAACAATGCTTTTCGCGATACTTGTAGCTTGAATAGGTAGATATTTTTTCATACTCCCCAACATCAACGGCCTAAACACTTTAAGGGCACCTTGAAGTAATTTTTCATCAGGCCTGCTCTCCTGACGATTGCCAGCTAGTGGCCCTGGGTGTAAGAAAGTCGTTTTCTCAAAATTCAGAAGTTCAACTTTGGTTTCCATTTGCCCTTTACAGCGAAGGTAGTGCGAGCGTGCGTTATTATCAGCCCCCAAGCAGGACACAACGATGAGGTGTTTTACACCCATGTTCTTCATGCTTTGCGCTGTAGAAACAACAAGATCCACATCAATAGAACGCAATTTTTCTTTTGTTCCTGCCTTTTTAATCGTGGTTCCTAAAGCGATAACCCCGACTTCCGGGGAGATAGAATCAAGAGCGCTTGTTGGTACATTTAAGCGACTGTCGATTATCTGCTTTAACTTATGATGTTCTCTGTTAACCTCACGTCGAGACAGCGTATAGACGGTGCCGAAGTTCTCACTGTCTAATAAAGCGCTCAAAGTTTCTCGGCCAACTAAGCCACTTGCTCCAGCAATGATGATTGTTCTGTTCATATTTAATCCACCGTCTGTTTATGTTTAACACTAACGTTGCCTCGACCGTGTATATACTAGAACAAACATACCGACCGGTCTAGTCAGAATTTTGTTAAGTTTGTCAGAATTAGACTGGACGGTCGGTTTAGTGAGCGTATAATGCTACTAATCATTTAGATTCCGAGCTGACTTATGAAAGACTTAAAACAAAAACTTTTGGACGTAGGCTTTGAGCTTATAAGTGAACAGGGTTTTGCAGGCCTTGGGTTGATGAAGATTATTAATAGCGCTGAAGCAACGAAGGGGTCGTTTTACCATCACTTCAAATCGAAAGAAGACTTTGGGTCTGTGCTATTGACGAATTACTTCGAAGATCACCTAGAAACCCTCGATAGTTTCTTGATGGATACCTCTCTTTCTTACCAAGATCGAGTTAAAGCATACTTTGACTATTGGTGTTCAGAGAAACTGACTTCAGATTTTCAAATAAAATGCTTGGTCGTTAAATTATCTGGTGAAGTGTCTGGTACTTCAAACCAAATGCAAAAAGTGCTTAATGAAGGTGCAGAGAAGATCATTAGCCGCATGGGACACTTTTTTAAAGAAGGTGTTGAGAACGGAAGTTTCAATATGGTTGATGGCTATGATACGGCAAGAACACTGTATGGCTTGTGGCTAGGAAGCACTCTATTGGCCGCTATGCAGAAAGATCGTTCACTGCTGGATAACGCAATGAAAGAGACAATCAAACTGACGCACTAATGAGTCTACTTCTTCTCACATTTTGTAAAAATGCCTGATAAAAAGCTCATCATTCGATGAGCTTTTTGTTTTTCTATTTGGTATCAAAAAACCTATTACTGTCTAACAACCTCAAGAACAGAGGCAGGAATGATGGTCTCAAGCTCAACGTATTGGCTAAGATCTAGAAAAGCAAAACCGCTATAAGCTAAACTGCTCCAACCTAAGATAGATAGAACAAGCAGACTGAAAGTTTTCACCCCACTTTGATTTAATCTTTTTGAAACAAAAGTATAGCTAGGAATTCCAACCAATACTGGTGCCAAAATCGCCATCGACAATTGGCCGTATTGATTCCACTTTCTCATAAATTTTCTTAGCTTAGGGTTAAACACCACTTCTTTTCGTTTCTTGAACAGACGTGAATACACTGGAGCAATTTGCCAGCCAGCATACGCAGCGAGCATCGCTGGGATAAGGTTAAACACCAGCATTTCCGGGTAAGAATATGATAGAAAGGCTGCAATAGCTGGCCCTGAATAGGTCTTCCAAAGGCTTAAGAGAGCCATCGACAAACCGATGGCCAAATAGGTTTCAAATGCTAACGTCATGCTTTATCTCCACGCAATGGCTTACCGTTACGCTTCAATATGCCGGTAATAATGGGGTTGATATGAGTAAAGAAATCCATCCAACCTGAACACAAGTAATTAAGACCCACTTCACCAGTTGCAGTCGTTAGTATACGATTTTTCGGACATTCTCCGTGACACGCAAAGCGGTAATCACACTCTCGGCATTGTGTTGGCAACGACTTACTTTTTGCAAAACCGAATTGTTGCTGTTTAAACGAGAAAGCAAGAGAGCCCAAAGGTTTCTTCTCAATGTTTCCAAGTAAAAACTCATCGAACACATAATGGTCACAAGAATAGACATCACCATTTGGTTCAACGGCTAACCCTTTTCCGCAAATCTCGCTTAAAGTGCACATGCTGCTTTCATACCCCATCCAAACGCCGAAGAAATTGTCGAAATAAGGAATGAACACTTGGCCAAAATCGTGCTTAAGCCATTCATCAAAAATCGTTGTTAGAAAATGCCCCCACCCTTTGGCTGACACACTCCAAGGCTCTACCAACCCTTTAACTGGAATGATTGCCAGGTCACCATAGCTGTGCCACTGGCTATTTGTTGACGCAGAGAGTTTATCTACAACGGGAATGAACTGAATTTGAGACGGCTGCACCTCATCACGTAAAAACCGATAAACTTCAAGCGGCTTTCGGCTACTGACATCGTTAACACAAGTCAGTGTTGCGAACTGAACTTTATGCTTCTGAAGAAGCTTAATTCCACGCATCGTTTTTTCAAACGTACCTCTGCCTGCTCGATTTTTACGATAATAATTATGGATATCTTCAGGGCCATCAATGCTAACGCCAACTACAAAGTCATGTTTCTTAAAAAATTCACACCACTGTTCATTCAAGAGCGTGCCATTCGTCTGAATATCATTTGTGATGGTAGAAACTTCCGGGCAATACTTTGTTTGTAACTGAACAACCAATTCAAAATACTCAACGCCTAACAATGTAGGTTCACCGCCATGCCATGAGAAAATGATCTCCTCAGTATTTTGAGCTTCAATATACTGCTTAATGTAATTTTCGAGTGCGACTTCATCCATGGATACGGAAGAGCGCGATGAATAGTCCAATAAACCTTGCTTACCTAAGTAGTAACAGTACGTACAATCAATATTGCACACCGCACCGATGGGCTTTGCTAAAGCTTGAATTTTGCTGTGTGCCTTACCATTAAACTGTGGTGCTGAGATAGCTTTCATAGTTGCTCCCAATTATTGAAGAGTTTCCTTCTCTATCTAAATCCCGTTGTTTATTTCGAGGTATTGATGGCACTATACACAAAACAAACCGACCGGTCTACATTTTAATTTTAACTAAAAAAGCCCCTAAGAAAACTCAGGGGCTATAAGCCAACTTAACATCGTTATGTCTGTATTATTAATGCGACATGGTATGACCTGCCGCGCCTAACCACGGGTTCCAATCTTCAGCAACATCAACAATGTTATGGTCTTTCTTGTACTGCTCGTAAGTGACCATCATATCTTGATAAATCTCAGGATATTTATCTTCGATTGGCACAGCTTCAGCCGGGTCTTCTTTAATGTTATATAAGTGCCACTTACCATCACCGTACATACCAGTGCGGAGCTTCATTAACTTATAGTCACCTTGAATAACAAAGCCGTTCCCAAACAACTCGAATGCAAACCAATCATCTTCAGAACGCACGGTATCTGCTTGACCAGACAAGAAAGGCACCATAGATTTACCCGAAGGCAACGCGACTTGACGCTCTTTATAATCAGAACCAGGATGCGCGACACCTGCATAGTCAAGTATGGTCATCGGTAGGTCTTTCACGCTTAATGTTGTGTTAGACATTGCACCTTGCTGATCGAACCCTGTACCTTCGGGTGGACTCACTATAAGCGGAACTCTCACACCACCTTCGGAAACAAACCATTTCCACCATTGCAGTGGACCTGTCGTAGCGTTTGCCCATTCACTGCCTAGCTGTCGGCTTGAACGTGATGTACCGATTGCTTCATCAGACATATCAAAATGGTCTTCTGTCCAGTTCTTCCATAAGCTGTTGGCCAGTGGACCCATAGCGTCTGATCCTTCTGGGCCATTATCTGGCATATAGATAACCAATGTGTTGTCCAGCTCGCCCGTTTCTCTTAGGTAATCCAATACTCGCCCGATATAAAAGTCTTGAGCTTCAATCATCGCTGCGTATGTTGCCATTAGTCGTGCTTGAGTTTTCTTCTCGGCATCCGTTAAATCATCCCATTTTTTAGTAATTGGGTTGTCTGCTGGATAAGGGGTATTTTTCTGGTACACGCCAGCTTCGATCATCTGTTCGTAACGTTGTTTTTTAAGGCCTTCATATCCCAAGCTTTCATACATTTCTGTGTACTTATCAATCAATGCCGCAGGTGCTTGAAGTGGGAAGTGCGCCGTTGTAAGTGCGAGATAACCAAAGAAAGGTTTACCAGAGTCCTTGCCCTCTTCGATGTATTCAATCATTTTCCCTGTATAAAGATCATCAGAATAGATCCCTTTGACACGCTCGACTTGCTGACCATTCTCATAGAACTTTTGTTTCGTCACAGGCGGCTGTTTTCCTTCAGCCAGTGCTTTTTCAGCGACTTTTACCGATGGGTACATATCGGTATCATCCCAGTGTGCTGAACCACCTGAATAGACGCCATAAGTTTGGTCGAAGCCCCAATCCTGTGGTGGATTACCATGACCATCACCAGACCCCAAGTGCCATTTACCGGCATGATAGGTGTTGTATCCATTGTCTCTTAGTAGTTCAGTAATTGTTACGGCATCACGAGTCAGATAACCCTCATAACCTTTTTTGCCTTTTGATGGTGGGTAGATTGAGTAGTCGAACGACCCTAAACCCACTTCAATGCTATTGGCTCCAGTAAAGAGTTGACCTCGTGTTACCGACGAAACCGGAGACGCGTGAAAATTATTGAAGCGAATACCTTCTTCCGCGAGAGAATTCAGAGTTGGAGTGTTAATCTCAGACCCAAATGGTTGAAGATCGCCCATTCCGATATCATCACCAACAATAAGCAAAATGTTAGGTTGGTTTGCCTCTGTTGTAGCTTCTGTTGACGCTGCGCCTAATGATGGAAAGGCGATGAACGGAGTAATTAGACCCAAGGAAATTACAATTTTAGTCTTCATCAGTAAGCTCCAACTTTATTTTTCTGTTGAAAATTCGCGTTTGTTGAACCTTTAAGAACCACATAACCAGAGAACGCAATCACAGCTTCGATAACCGTGTATCCAACCAAAACAATATTTGGTGTGCCATCTACAAGCATGCTCACCACTCTTGCGGCAGCTAAACCACTCATAAACACAATCAAGCTATGCAGAGCTGATAACGTGTATTTGTTATTAAATGCTGCAACTAACCAAAACGTTCCCATTGCCACATAAAGACCCATGGTAGCTCGGAAAATGTTGGTCATTTCGATGCTGTTGACATCGATACCAAAGAACAACTCTTGAAACAGCCCGTAAGTTAAGGCTACAGGGAAGATCCCAAGAGATGCGACGAGTAGGAAAATATTTTCTTTTTTCATGTTAATAAACCTTCATTTAGTCAATAGCTTATAATTCATTTGGTAAATGTCAGTCCATTGACAAGCTCTTCCCTAAATCTAAAAATGGACAGTATTTAGATCAAATCTGAGGTTAGGTATTTCCATCTTGGTTACCTCTGGCATCAGTAGCGACCGACACACCTAAACTGACCAGTCGGTCTAGGTAATAGTTACGATTTGCTAGTACATGAGTCACATAAAGAATGTGCAGTCGCGTTAATTTAGAAAGTTGTAAGCAAATGAACTTGAATTAGCGTAAGTGCGCCGGTGTCTTGCTCTTATCACGGGTTAAGTAGTAGTAAACGTAGAGAAGCGAATAGACAGTAACAAAACCATCTAAAGCAAACACGCCACTCCAACCTAAGAACCACTCGTAATCATTAACGTGTACGTTATAGAGAAATAAACCAACGAACATTGCTTTTTCAAAACCACTGTAAATCATGGTAGAAGTTCGCAAAGGCTTGATGTAAGCCGAGACCATGAGCAAAACGCCGATACATCCAACCATGACACCCCAATGTTGATAAGTGGCTTGCAAATACTCCTTGTTCACCATCATTTGCTGGTCGTAAAAAAATAGGTTGACCATACTCCACTCGGGTGCGAGAAACGTCGCAAACGCACTTGCAGTCAGGAGGCCTGTAATCAATAAGTAACCACGGATTGTTTTTTCAAAAAAGCGTTCTAACATTTGTCTTTCTCTCACTATTGGATTAACGGTTAGCGATTACTTCCCAAGCATGGCTAATACTGCTGACTTGAATTCGTTATCTTCCGCTGAGAACAAATGTTTAATTTGGTGCTCATGACCACTTGTCATGACAGTCTTAGCATGTGAGAAGGTAATAAAGCCTTCTTTACCATGGTAATTACCCTTACCAGACTCACCGATACCACCAAATGGCGCATCATCGACCGCTAAGTGGAATACACAATCATTAATACACATACCTCCAGAATGGATAGTCTGTTTAATTCGCTTTTGTAGTGCTTCATCGAATGTCATTAGGTACAGCGCTAACGGTCTCGGCTTACTATTGATCAGCGCAATCGCTTCATCGATTTGTTTATACCCAATAATTGGAAGTAACGGACCGAAGATTTCTTCATCCATAATGTTAGATTCAAGTGACGGTTCAACCACTAGATGAGTCACTAGTCGGTGCTCGTTTTCATCGATGCTATCTACGTGGCAAGGCTCTACTCGTGTGCCTTTGCCAATTTCAGTATTAAGCAGCGAAATAACGCGATCATACTGACGGGAGTTCGCCACTGAAGTAAGATTTTCTGAGTGAATACCTTTAGGGAATAGTGCTTCATATTGACGCTTATATTCTGAAATGAATGCTTCTTTCTTGCCTTCCGGAACCATTACATAATCAGGAGCAACACAAACCTGGCCATTGTTAAGGCTTTTACCGTAAATAATTCGTTCTACCGCTAACTCCATAGAAACATCATCCGCTACGATCACAGGTGACTTACCACCAAGCTCAAGAGTTAAAGGCGTAAGGTTTTCTGAAGCAGCTTTCATGACTAGGCGTCCTACAGCTGTTGATCCGGTGAATAGCAAGTGATCAAAAGGAAGCGCTGTAAATTCTGCAGATAAACCAGCCTCTCCTTCTACAACCACGACTTCGTCATGACTAAAGAGAGTAGACAGCATTTCACTCAATACCTGGTTCGTATTTGGAGTGAACTCGCTCATTTTGATCATTGCGCGGTTACCCGCAGTGATTGCAGAAATAAGTGGGCCAACAGATAACATAACAGGGAAGTTCCATGGAGTTACAATACCAACCACGCCTTTTGGCTGATACACCACTTCGACTTGAGACAACGAAAGTAATGCTCCCGCACTACGCACTGATGGCGCCATCCACTCACTGATATGCTCAATGCTGTAATCAATATTCGCAACACACGGAAGCACATCTGCAATCAGTGTGTCTTGCACACTACGTTGACCATAGTCTTGGTTCATCGCATCACAAATTCGGTCGCTAAAATCAATCAGTGCCTCTCTTAGCAAATTAAGCTTCGTGACACGGGCGTCTAAGCTCGGCATTGGATCCGAATTGTACGCGTCTTTCATATTCTTATAGTGATGCTTCATTTCATTAAGTGAAGTAATGCTGTTCATTTTCTATACCTTTCTCGTTGGGTTGATTACACAATAATACAAAACAAACCGGTCGGTCTAGTACTTTTGCGAATAAATTTGTCCGAGGAATGTTAGACATAATGCTCATTTATTAGTGATGGATAAACTAAACGTCTTATTTTCAATAAATTAGCGTTCTAGACTCCCAGTTTTGACAGATGATTTATCAATTACTGATAACCGACATAAAGAAGTTTTTAAAAAAAACACACAAAAAACACTAGACCGACCGGTTTGTTTAAGTGTAGGGTAAATGCATACAGTAAAGAGAATGATGGAACTTACTCAAGGGAATAGAAACTTTACACCAAATTTTAACTTACAGTAGGTAACTCCGATGCTATATAAAACTGAACGATTTTTTGTAAACACATACCATGCACTTGCAAGCACCGCTTTCCCTCGCATGCCTGTTCCAGTACCAAATGTTTTAAATGGTGACAAATCACTTGATGCACTTGCGGAACATTTGAAGAGCAAAGGGATTCAACGTCCTGTAATTTTTACAGACAGCTTTTTTTGCACCCTTCCATCATTCCAATTGCTTATTGATGCACTCGAGAAAAGAGACATTGATTACAAAGTTTTCAACGAGATTCAGCCAGACCCTTCGTATGCCATCGTCGAAAAAGGTATCGCCGCATGCCACGATCACAACTATGACTGTGCTATCGCAATTGGTGGTGGTAGTTCAATCGATGGCACTAAGATGATCAACGGTTGTGCTAAACACAATTTAGATCCTCGTAAGATCACTCACGGTTTAATGAGTATGCTTCAGTTACGTCGCAAAGGCGCTTACTTCGTTGCCATTCCTACGACGGCAGGCACAGGCTCTGAAGCAACAACAGTAACGGTCGTGACAGACGAAAAAACCAACCAAAAGAATGCACTAGTAAGTTATGGAATCGTACCTGATTTAGCGGTTTTCGACTCAAGACTGACAATGGCATTACCTCCTCACATTACCGCAGCAACAGGAATGGACGCGCTTACACACGCGATGGAGTCATTTATGAGTACCTATGCGACAAAACAAACGGATGAAATGAACTTAAAAAGTATTCAGCGTATTTTCGAGTTTTTGCCTCGCGCATACAAAAACGGCACTGAAGATGATGAAGCAAGAAGTGAAATGGCATTAGCATCCTTTGACGCAGGTAAAGCATTCTCTAAAACGTTACTTGGTTGGGCTCATGGTATCTCTCACCAGTTAGGAGCGTTTTACAAAGTTCCGCATGGTTTAGGTTGCGCGATTGCCTTACCACACGTTCTTCAATTTGCATTACCAAAAGCGACACACCGCCTCGCAATTATTGCAGATGCTCTAGGTTTAGAAGGCGTGACAGAATCTGAGAAAGCACAAGCTGTCGTTGACGCTGTATTTGAGTTAAACCAAACGTTAGACATTAATTCGCAATTTAACATGCTTGAAGAAAAACACGTTTCTCAAATAGCACGTAACATCATTAAAGAAGGTAACATGGCCTACCCTTCACACCGCAATTTTGACTCATACGCTCACCTAGAAAGCTTCTTACTTGAACGCAGAGACTACGTACACAAGCCAATGGCTGCATAAAACATAAAAACACTTAAGTAGGTAATAAAATACGCCCGAGTCGACTCCGCTCGGGCGATGATTTTTCAGCTTTTAGTCATCTAAATTCGTATACCCCTGATCAATACAGGCTAGGTTTGATATTTAACTTTCGACACCACACCGACAATCACTAAGCCAGCTCCTAGTACTTGTAGGCTTAGGTTTTCCAACCCTGCGCTGTACATGTCTATTGCTAGACCAAACAACATCTGTCCACATACCACCAGCACAATTGAGTTTGTTGAACCGAGCTTAGTCATAACAAAACTATTAACGGCAACATATAGCGCACCAATCACACCACCTAAATACAGCCAAGACTGACCTGACGTCATTTGCAGTGGTCCCCAAAAAGATACAGAAACCATAGTGAAAAGGGCCGATAAGAACAGAAAACCAACCGTATGATTAACCAGCGACGCATAAAACGCCCCATATTTCGTGGAAAGCTGCCCATTAAACACTCGGCTCAATGTAATACAGAAGCCGTTCAATACGCCCAAGAAAACAAAAATCATTGGCTACCCGCCTTTCCGAAGATAATCAACAATGCGCCTGTTGTTACGAACAATGTAGGAACTAAATTGGCAAGCGACAGCCTCACACTAGGTTGATTGAAAAGTCCAAAGTGCTCGATTAAAAGTGACGACGCAAATTGCCCTATTAATGCCAGAGCTAAGGTTCCAGTAAGACCAATATCGCTCTGCACTGTTATCGATGCTAACACCACGGTAAAAGCACCCGGTATTCCACCAAACCAATATCGCTTCTTCACTTCTACTTTTTCGTGCGATCTGCCACGGCTCTTGAATATCAAATACAAAAGAAGAGCCAAGACGCTACCAACGCCATGAGCAATCCAAGAAGCAAAAAATGCAGACGTCGTTGCGGCCAACTCACTATTCACATTGATCATCAGAGCCAACAAAACGCCGCTGAATACGGCCATAGAGCTCCAGCCTAATTTTTCTAACATAACCATCCCTCACCTAAAGTTAGAGCAGATTATAATTAGATCGATTAATGAGTATAATAGGCAGTTAATAACAACTAAGTTGAGTAAAATTCAACAATGAGAGATGTATTTTCAGCCATTCCTGTTTTTGTTGCCGTCATTGAGTCAGGATCTTTTTCAGCTGCTGCGGATCGTTTAAACATGACCAAATCCGCGGTCAGCAAGCGGATTTCCAGTTTAGAGGATAACCTTGGTACGCGCTTATTCCATCGCAGTACTCGCAAACTTACACTGACGGAAGCTGGGGAACAATTTTCTGACTATGCGCGCAACGCCCTATTCATTGCTCAACAAGGGATCAATGCAACCACTCTCCATCAAGGGAAACCCAAAGGCACATTGAAAATCAATGCACCTATGACGTTTTCTAGATTGCACTTAGTCCCGTTATTAAAAGAGTTTCTTGACCAGTACCCGGATATCAAAGTGGTACTGAGCATGGATGACAAAGTCGTAGAGATGATTGAAGGTGGTTACGATGTCGGCATCCGAATCGGTGAGCTCAAAGACTCATCACTGATTGCCAAAAGGCTGGCTAAATGCCACAGCGTAGTGTGCGCCTCGCCAGAATATCTGTCTAAATCTGGGACTCCGAAAACACCCTCTGATTTAAAAGACCACAATTGTATCTACTACAGCCTATTCCAAGCCGGTGTTGAGTGGACTTTTTATCGTGATAACGAGAAATTGAAAGTAGAGCCAAAAGGTAACTTTGTGGTCAACAACAGCGATGCTATTTGTGAAATGCTGTTGCAAGGGCTAGGAATATGCCAAATGCCCACCTTCATCGTACGAGACCATCTAGATTCTGGGCGATTGATAGAAGTGCTTCAAGAGTACAACCTACCCGATCACAATATTTATGCTGTCTACCCAGAACGTCGTCATGTACCAGAGAAAGTCAGAGTATTTCTTGACTTTTTAGAGAACAAGCTGAGCTCGGTATATTAAAAGTCACTGCGAACAACAAACTTTCAGCACCCAAACTTACGATAGTTTTTACCTATCAAAAACATAGAAACAGTCCATTTTTATTAGCCATCTGTACGACATAAACTGTACCCAACAAAACAAAATAACCTAACAAGAACAAGGTACACAAAATGACTAAGAATTTTATTGGACTAGATAATCAACAATCACAACAACTTGCCCATGAGCTAAATTCACTGCTTGCTCACTACCAAGTTCTGTACATGAACGCGCGTGGGTACCACTGGAACATTAAAGGCGAATCTTTCTTTGAGCTACACGTGAAATTTGAAGAGATCTATACGGACCTTCAAACCAAAATCGATGAGATCGCAGAACGTATCCTTACACTAGGTCATACACCCGATCACGCATTCAGCCGCTACCTTGAAGTAAGTTCAATCAATGAACACCAAAATGCCACGCAAGGGAAAGACTGCGTCACTGGGCTGGTAAATGGTTTCAGCGAGCTATTAGTCAAACAGCGCGACATTCTTGAACAGGCAGGCGACGCATCTGACGAAGGTACAGCTGCACTTATGGGTGACTACATCCGTGAACAAGAGAAGCTAATGTGGATGCTGAACGCTTATCTTCAATAATCTAGCTGATTACTTCTAAATTGAAAAAGAGCTTAAAGCGATTGCTTTAAGCTCTTTTCGTATTGCCGGCAAAATTTTGCCGAAAATCAAAAACATAATCAAAACTAATTATTTGAAACCATCAAAGCCACCCAAATAAGCAACCGAGAGCATGGTATTAATGTTGCATATATAGAAAACAAAATAACCAACAATCTATAAATACCATGGCTTTAACCGTTCAAAGTAATTATGTCGCAGCAGAAGCACGAAACAGACTCAGAAGTTCAGAACAAGGATTAGCTTCCTCCATGGAAAAGTTGAGCTCTGGGCAAAAGATTAATCAAGCCAAAGATGACTCAGCTGGCTTGCAAATATCCAATCGCCTAAGCACACAAAGCCGTGGGCTGGATGTTTCGATGCGGAATGCAAATGATGCAGTATCAATATTGCAAGTTGCCGAAGGGGCGATCTCAGAGTACACATCGAGTATTCAGCAAATCAGAGATCTCGCTCTTCAATCTGTAAATGGCACAAATACCCCAGAAGACATTGAAGCAATTGAGAAAGAAATTCGAGCACTGGGTGACGAACTACACCGTATCACTCAAACCGGCCATTACGGAGGGTTGAACCTGCTCAATGGCTCAAAAGAAAGCTTACGTTTTCAAATAGGATCTAAAACAGGTGAAACAATGCTTTTCGGGTTACCAAATTTAGAAGCATTAAACGAAGAGCGAATTATTCGAACTACCCCTTCATCTTACACTGGAGATCCTATCCCTTTAGATTGGCGTACCGAAAAAGGAGATTACATTGACTTTCTTTTTGTTAAAAATAGTGGGGAGAGAAAAACACGGATAGAAATCCCTGAAGGGCAAAATATTGAAGGTGTAGTCAACTACCTCAACAATCAGTTTGACGAAAAAGTGAGATTTTTCATCACAGACCTTGAAGATGAAGATGGTGTAGAACAAAGCATCTTAGCTTATGCCTATGAAAAAGGCTCTGAGTACTCCAATGGAGAAATATTTGGAATATCAGGTGAACACTTTGCCAATTTAACCAAGCCAGATGGTTCTAGAAGTTATTTACTTAAAGGAGGAAATCCATTTGTCGCTTTTGGCTTGGACCGTAGCCTGACTGAGTTAATTCAACATGACTTCGAACACATAGAAGATTATGAACCGAATGAGACAGACTACATTAATGACCGTAATGCTTTGATTTACACGTGTGACCTAATCCTTCATCAAGTTAATAAGCTTCAAGGAAATATCGGGAGTACACAAAATCGGTTAGATAAAGCAATCAATAACTTGTCCAACCAAGAGATCAACATTAATGAAAGCAATAGTCGCATAAAAGACACTGACTTCGCTAAAGAAACGACAAACATGCTCAAAGAGAGAATACGTACAACGTCAACAACTAGCATGCTTGCTCAGGCAAACAACATACCTAAAAGCATCACTTCACTACTAACAAGCTGACGCTAGCTTCCCAGTTTAAACAATAGCGTTATCGTATCCCCTAACCCAACATAGAGTAAGGGGCATTCTCATACCTATTTTTTGATATTAGTACAGCAGAGCCATTTAACTCTTTGCACCATCAAAACAAGATAAGACATCTTGCTCGAAGTACGGCTCTTGGTTTACCCAGAACATGTAGTCGACTTTTAAAAACTTCGTAGCAAATGAGACTAAGCTTGGTACTAGGTTTTCACGCCCGCTTTCTACATCCATACTATTAGTTTTACCAATGTAGTTGCCATCTTGAACTGCAATACTCATGGGTACCGAGTAGTCACTCTCATGCATCATCGCAAGCGCATGGTTTAGCTGTCCTTTGCGTTTTGGCATCAAATCTGGTGCACCGAGGCCAACACCAATGCTCTCGCCATATTCGTAAATCGACTTAAGATAACCTTCATCTTCCCACGGCAGCCATTCGCCAGGCATAAAGTTCGCGTACTGAATTTTAGCGGAATGCTCGAAACCTGAACTCAAAGCATCCATATTCGACTTTATCGCTGCTACATAAGCCTCATTAGTGAAGCCCGGAGATATCTCGCTTGTCACGCCGATGGCTGATTCTTGAAGGTTTATGCCTTCAATACGGCCGTCGAACGCCTTACCCAATGCAACAATCAGTTTCGCAAAACGTTGATTGACGTCTTTGTTCCACCTTTTTGCCACCCAGCCTTCATGCACGCCATCATCCGTAATCTGTTTAACAACGCCACCATCGTACTTTTCCGTCAGAAGGTATTCAGGGACACCTTTAAAGGTGGTTGTAAACGTCGCATCCTGAAGCTGGAGAAATAGCTTTTTTCCGTGCGCTTCTAGATATTGGAGATCCGCTTCGATTTGAGAAAAGTCATATTCGCCCTCTACAGGCTCTAACTCCGCCCACGGATACATGATCTGAGCGCCAGCAAAACTATTAGATTTCAGTAATGGGTGATTTTGGATGCCGGCCCTGTCTCTCGCAAAATAGACAAAATGGCGAATATCGCTCTTTTCGATAGGACAAACT
Source organism: Vibrio sp. R11-SG3-ISO9 (assembly GCF_059834255.1). Classification (NCBI taxonomy): domain Bacteria; kingdom Pseudomonadati; phylum Pseudomonadota; class Gammaproteobacteria; order Vibrionales; family Vibrionaceae; genus Vibrio; species Vibrio sp. R11-SG3-ISO9. The sequence continues at coordinate 213,759 of NZ_JCBDGU010000057.1, read as the reverse complement.
GCACTTTCATGCTTCTTGTATTCATTCGCATATCTCTCGCTAGGCTTGACCCATTCAGCGTGAGCATTGGAAGCACTACATATCAGTGCAGCTAGAATTATTCTCTTCATCAATAGTCTCTAGTTCAATCATTTAGCACCATAGTACAAGGGTAGTGGCGCCTATAAATCGGCTTTTTTGTGCCACAAGCATAAAGCGTAAGACGAAACGATCTACCTCTGCATTGTCATAACTTAGAGATACTGGTTCATAGTTTGGTAAAAAATTAGTAGAAGCTGCTTTGCACGTGATTATGTGACCATCCAAAGCAAGTTCGATAAAAAACATAGACGTTGAGCTCCGATTAAACGGATACGCTAAAGAGCATTAGCGGTTGTACTTAGCCTTGTTTAGAACTTCTTTAAGTTCGTGAGTTTTCTCTAAGTCCACGTCGTAGATGTTTGCCAAAGCACAGACGTAGTAGAGAACATCATACAACTCTTCAGCAATCGAGCCCTTTAACTCTTCTAATGCTGGTTGACCACTTTGCCCTTTACGAATGGCTTCCGACACTTCCCCAACTTCTTCTATCAACTTTAAGAAATAGTGATCCGACAACTCAGGGGCATGATCAAACGCTTTGATGTGGTTTTGTAATTCAGATAATTTCATAACTTCCTTATACGGTTATCTATTGCCTATGTTCGAAGAGTCACATTGGCCACAATGGTAATGAGCGAGTCCGAAGTCTTCTCGACATGAAAAAGGCCACCCGCTTTGGATAATTGGCGAACACTGAGAGCTTCCACGCCAAGCTTATCAAACCAATACGGAGCTAACGAGCATTGTGCTGACCCTGTCGCCAAATCTTCATCTATACCGATGTTGGGTGCGAAATACCTTAAAACGTACTCGCTATCGCCACTCGACGAAGTAACAATCAGAGCATGATGTTTACGAATCTGCTTAATTTTTTGTTGGTCAGGTAGAAAGTTGGCAACAGATTGTTCATCGGGCAAAACGATCACTAAATCGCGAGTAAAAAATACGTCATCCACTTGCATGAAACTGCCATTTAATGATTCAGGAATGACACCAGACTCACCTTTCCATGCCGGTAGTGTCATGCAATAACCCTCATCTCGCTTCTGAACCGTTACTGTGCCGTACTGACTGTGTAGATTTACTTTATTAAGTTGATACGTGGTGATAACAAAGGCACCGGCTCCTAAACTACCATGACCACACAGGTTAATTTCACTTTCCAATGAAAACCAACGAATCTGGAATTGTCCATTCGACTCAATCAAAAACGAAGTTACCGGTTGCCCTAGTTGTTGACTCAATTGGAGCAGTTCTGCGTCAGTCAACCACTCATCGAGCATCACCACACCGCAAGGGTTTCCAGATTGAAACTCCCCAGAAAACACATCGAAAATCATCGTTCTAATAATGCACCTACCTATCCTGTTTTAACCTTCAGCGAGCTATCAACGGTCATCAACTTGGAGAAAACGCTTAAGTAAACACCAAGATATCGCGAGTGATACGAATAGTCTATGACTCACTTTTAGTAATAGTCTCAATCCCTTACTCTCTGTCGGTGGTTCAATTCGCTATTGCTCGCTACACTGTTCAGTACAAACACAACAAGGAAAGCAAACATGATCCAGCAAGGCCAAACACTACCGAGTGCAACTCTTAGCGAACTGACCGATGAAGGAATGCAGAATCACTCAACTGAAGAGATCTTTGCAAACAAGAAAGTCGTACTTTTTGCAGTACCAGGCGCATTTACACCAACGTGTTCTGAAGCCCATCTACCCGGCTATGTCGTTTTAGCAGACCAAATCAAAGCTACTGGCGTTGACGCGATTGCATGCGTGTCTGTTAACGACGCATTTGTGATGAACGCATGGGGTAAGGCGCACAATGCAGACGAAATTCTGATGCTTGGCGATGGTGATGCAAGTTTTACTAAAGCTCTGGGATTGGAAATGGATACTGCGAGCTTTGGCGGTGTGCGTTCTCAAAGATACGCAATGATCGTGGAAAATGGCGTAGTCACTCAACTCAATGTTGAAGAACCAAAACAATTTGAAGCAAGCAAAGCCGAGACAATTTTAGCTGCTTTGAAGTAATCCGAAATACCGGATAGATAAAGTGAGGGCTCAGCCGAAACGCTGAGCCTTATTTTTTAATGTGTTGAATCTTGTTTTATGATTTTATTCAGTGAGAAAACCACTAACGCGAAGGCTGCAAATAGCGCATACACTAGTGATACTTGAGTCAGATCCGTATTATCGACTAGCTTTGTAAACAAGGCTGAGATAAGTGCACCAGCACCGAAAGTCGTCGCCGTGTATAGGCCGCTTGCAATGCCTGCGTTCTCTTTAAACTCTGCTAGTGCATTGGCAGGGCTGCTACTCAAAAGAATGGTACAGCCGATAGCGATGATCACCATTGGACCAATTAATGAGTACCACGCGTCAACACCGCTCATGGCAAACATCAATGCGCCACCAGCCACAATAAGTGTCAGTGAAAGTGCAATCAGCGACTTAATACTCATCAAAGCATTCACTTTTGGTGATAAGAAGCTTCCGACCATAAACACAATGGCAATCACCATGAACATCTGGCCAAACGCGACTTGTGATACTTGGAGTTTACCCATTAAGTACATAGGTGCGACCGTTAAAAGATAGATAAACAGACTCTGTGCAACCAAGGCAAAGAACAAGTAGGTTCTAAAACGAGTGTTAGTCAACACTGAAACGTAACGCTTAGTTAGAGAACCACTAATCTCGGACTGGCTGACCGTCCCCTTAGTTCTGTCATTAGGCAATGTTAGAACAATCCAAACCATGCTTATCGCACCCAACGTGGCCATGATGGTAAAGAGAGTGAACCATTCATTGTTTTCAATAATGTAGGCACCAGCTAAAGGCGCACTTACCGGCACAAACGCCAAAATGCCATTCAAATAGCTGTAGGCTTTGTTCAGTGTTTCACCCTCAAATCGCATACGAATGATTGCAAATATGGCGGTGAAACACGCGCTCCCACCAAAGCTTTGAAGTGCGCGATAGGCTAAGAACTGAGTCGTCTCATTTGCCGACACCCCAGAGATTAAATAAGAGCTTAAAGCGAACAACAAAAGACCAATCAGAGCGATATTTTTCTTTCCGATGGTATCAGCCATACCACCCCAAAACAGTTGCCCTAGTCCCCAGAACAGCATGTACACACTGATCGCTAGCGACGGTACTCCTTGGTTACCGAAAAATTCGCCAATCTGATATACCGCAGGTAAGAAGATGTCCAAGCCAAGTGGCAAAAGGGTAAAAAGAGGTAATCCGGCTAGTAAAGTTAATCCCACGCTGTATTTTGACGTAGCACTTTGAGTTGCTGTATTCATTGGTGATTTCCCATTGCAAACAAGCGGAATAGATTTTTCGTAGCTTGCTTTGTGTAAAGTGTATGGACGTACAATTGCTGTAATACGTCGATAGGGAGATCATAGGTGAAGAGATTAGTGACAACTAGACGAACAATACCTACATAATTGTTAGATAAAAACTAATAATAAACTTTCTACAGATGAAAAAAGCCACTCCTAAATCCATAGGAGTGGTGTCGAATTTGCGACAAGTTTCTAACAAGAACGTGTTGGACAGAGGGAGAACTTACGCCACACCATATGACTTACTTTCGTAAAACCAAGCGAACATATCTCGGTATCATGGTGAAGCGTTAGGATTTAGGGCGGCGCGCCAAAGCCCTTTAGGAGGCAGGCTAAGGCGCGCCTGTAGAACGGGTTAGCAGATGCTTAGATCTTACCTACTAGGTCTAGAGATGGTGCTAGTGTCTCTTCACCTTCTTTCCATTTAGCTGGACAAACTTCACCTGGGTTGTTGGCAACGTACTGAGCTGCTTTAACTTTGCGTAGTAGGTCTTCAGCATCACGACCGATGCCTTCAGCAGTGATTTCCATTGCTTGGATAACACCTTCTGGGTCGATTAGGAACGTAGCGCGGTCTGCTAGGCCTTGACCTTCACGCATTACGTTGAAGTTATTGGTGATAGTGCCAGTCTGGTCGCCTACCATGAAGTACTCGATAGTACCGATTTTGTCAGAAGTGTCGTGCCATGCTTTGTGAGAGAAGTGTGTGTCAGTTGATACTGAGTAAACTTCCACGCCACGAGATTGAAGCTCTGCGTATTTCTCTTGTAGGTCTACAAGTTCAGTAGGACATACGAAAGTAAAGTCTGCTGGGTAGAAGAAGAATACTGCCCACTTACCTTTCACGTCTTGCTCTGTAATTTCTACGAATTCGCCGTTTTTGAATGCCGTTGCGTTGAATGGTTTGATTTCTGTGTTGATCATGAATTTACTCTCTCAATAATTCGGTTGTGTTTGCGCTCTCTTGCGCTGTTGGGGTTATATTGCATCGAATCTTTAGGAGGGTAAATTTGGACTTTTCTATCAATTCAGTAGGTAAAACCTATCAAAAGAAACCTGAACAAAAACGGCCCAGTAAGTACCAATAAAAAACGGACCCAAAAGGTCCGCTAATTATTATGATGCTCTTCAACTAATAAACGCCTACCTATCAGATCCAGAAAATCACCCTTTCGCCAGTACAAACATGTGATAGCCAAACTCATGAGCGCGCTGTGTACATAAGTTAACTTCATGCTTAATATCCTTAAACGCTGCCGATCCCGCCATTTCGCTCTCAAGCTCAGCGACTCTTTCACCTAATGGGCCGTAATAGTTCAACCAAGCTTCCTCACTCATTGGAAAATGATCGACGACCTGATAACCCGCCTTGTTCATCTGCTCAATGCGCATTTGTACCAATTGGATATCCGGGTACTCTTGGTTCCAAAAGTCGATAGATTCTTTGCTCGGCGAATCCGTGCGCCAAACCATGTCGCTGATCATGAGGTAACCATTGTCACTTAGCAGATCTTTCCACGCAGAGAGGGCTTTCTCTACACCCATGATATAAGCGCTGCCTTCGGCCCACATTAAATCAAAGCTTCGTTTATCAAACGGTAGCTCAGTCATACTCGAACATTCCGTCTCGAGACGCTGAGACAAGCCGAGTTTCTCAAATCGTTCGGTTAATCTGTCTAGTGCTGACTGTTCATTATCAATCGCGGTAATCGTCGCTTCAGTCTGTTCTGCCAATACTTGGGTGGCCAACCCTTTACCACAACCAATCTCTAAGATCGTAGTCGGCTTAGTCGGTACTCGAGACAGTGCTTTATTAGTTTCTTCTTCGCTGCCTGGCCCCCATCGCTCTAGCGTTTCAAATACACGCATAAAGTCAGCCATATAGAGATCATGTTCGTTCATATCTTTTGATAACCATTTCAATCGCAACGCTTCTTTCTCACTAAAGCCTTGCTTCATTAACCAATCAAGATGAGCATCTGGAGCCAGCTTATCTAGCCCTTCATGCCATGCCTTTAAGTCACCTTCTCCGAGCATCGCCGCTAATAGGGCTCGTGACTTTTGTTTCTGCTCTATCTCTTCATCTAACGCTTTGAGTCGATTCTGAAGTAATTGCCTGTCTACCTTAGCCTCAAGGCAAATCTTGCACTCCTGCAACGTCAAACCACCCGCTTGTAACTGCTGAATCAAGCGCACACGCTGCACATCTTTGTCGTTGTATACGCGATACCCGTTCTCTAATCGGCGACCAGAGATAAGGTTTTGCTTCTCGTAATAAAGCAGTGCAGTTCGCGATAGCCCTACTTTCTTTGCCAGCTCAGATATTTGATACATGGTTTACGCTCATTCTTTTTAGCTTAAGTTCACTACTTTAAACTATGAAGTTATAGACAAGTCAACCAAAGAACGCTGAGTGATAACTCACTTCGCCCTCAGGGAACTCACCGTTGAATGACAATGCTAGGAAGTACTCGGCTGGCACTCCTGATAACGTTAACTCTGGCTGTGCTTTGAAGCCGAATCGACCGTAATATTGGGGTTCACCGAGCAACACAACGCCCTCAAAGCCTAAGTTTTGAACTTGTGAAAGTGCCTCACGAATCAAAGCACCTCCAATACCTTTACCTTGATGAGAAGGAGCTACGGATACTGGGCCTAAACCTAACCATCGGCTTTCGTTCCCACCAATTAGCACTGGAGACAACGCAATGTGTCCGATGAGTTGTTCTTCTTCCTGGTAAACAAGAGAAAGCGTTAACGCGTTTGCCTCTCGCAGTCTGTTCACGATCAAATGTTCGGTCGGTTTTGCACCTGGTTCATGGTGAGGGTGATTTTCAAATGCTTGGTAAGTGATTGAGTCTATGTAATTTAAGTCTGGCTCTGTTTCATGTCTAATGTTCATATCTGTTCATCCGATTAATGAATATTCGCCGACAACGATTTAACGTCTCAGCGTTTTCAATAATCAAACTATAAAGTGTAAAGCCATAGACAGGTCAACATCGTGTCGCAACTTTTTTATCTACCGATACGAATATCCATCAGATAGAACTAAGGCGCTCTTCTGAACGCCTTGTGTAGTTGGATAATTAAAGAGAGTTTGCCAGAGACTCAAAAGCATCCAGTCGAATCTTGGAAGTCTCCCTTGCTGCATTGGAAGCACTGTCGGCAGAAGAGAACGTCGCTATAACGACATTTTTATCTTGGTTGATGTAAAGGAACTGACCAAATACACCTCGGTAGGTCGCGATATTTTTCTCAGAGTCGTGCACCCACAAGAAGTTCTTGTATCCCTCTAGATGAGAGTCATACACTGCGCCCTCTTTCTGTTTGTAGATACTGTTGTTTGTGGCTTTTCTATCTTGCTCATCAACATTAAACGAATCTTTCACCCACTTCTCGGAGAATACTTGCTCGCCATTGTATTGCCCATTGTTGACCATGGCCAAACCCACGCGAGCAAAATCGCGCAATGTTGTGTTGAACCCGCCGGTTGCGATTGGGTTGTAGCCGATGTCAGCCATAAAGAAGGCATCATGCTCAGTGCCAAGCTTGTTCCAAATATTGTCTGCAATGAACTCGTTCAGCGGCTGACCCGATACTCGCGCAATCACCCACCCGATCACATCCACATTTGGACTGTGGTACTCGAAAGTGTTGTTGATTGGTAAATCTTCAGACTGTTCAAATATAGCTGCAAAACTGAGTAGGTCACGCGGCGTGTCATCTTTGGTTGGGTCGATAGCCATCAAGTCATACCCGGGCACAAACCCTAAGCGGCGGAAATATTCATAATGCACCTCGCCTGGCGCGATGTTGACGTAGTCTTCACGGTAGTTGAGCGCAGACGTCATATTTAGAACGGTGCGCAGTGACTGTTCACCAAAGTGAGTGCCAGCAAGCTCAGTCACATATTTGCTCACCTTTTCGTTCACATCGACTTTGCCTTGCTCTACTAATAAGCCCAGCGCTTGGCCAACAAGAGATTTGGTGCTCGACGCCCAAAGGTGCTTGTCTCTATGTCCAAAGTCACCAAAATATTCTTCATGTAGGACTTTGCCATCTTTAATAATGATGTATCCGTCGGTGAAGTCATTGATCATAGCGTCTCGAAACGTGTATTCGTTTTCGCCATATTTAAACTTGTGCTCAACAACTTCAGGACTCAAATTCTGTGGGATTTCGCTAATCGCACCGTCTCGCGGGACCATCACCACCGGGTGAATACCCATATTTTGAAACGACCAATGGTTGTAAGGGTGCTCTGTGTAGTTGCTTAATGTGACTTGATCAGCTGGCTTTGCAGGTACTGTCGACATGGGTTTGATTTCTGCAACCGCTGCGATAGAGAAGGTGCTCGCGATAACCGCGGTAAGTAATGATGGTTTCATGTTCAAACTCTCCAAGAATGGTCTTTATGTACGCAGCAAGAATATCGTGATAATTTCGAACATATAAATCCATAATGTACGCCCAAAACGTACAAAGGTGAAATCATGATCTCGATTGAGCAAGTTACCTGTTTCACTGCCGTATATGAGCGACAAAGTTTTAGTGCTGCCAGCACTCAACTCGGTAAAGCACGTTCTACGGTACGTGAACGTATTAATGCGCTGGAAGATCTCATGGGAGTCGAGCTGTTTATTATTGAAGGTAAGAAAGCAAAACCCACTGGTATTGCACACAGGCTTTACCCTCGCGCTCGCTTGCTAGCTCGTCAATCATTAGAATTTGAGAACATTGCCTTTTCAGCTTACAAAGGTGAGCTCAGTCGAATCAGTATCTACCACGACTCTTCAACGCCAGTTCAACTACTCGCACTCATTGATAGTAGCGTTAAACAAAAGCACAACGAGATAGCGATTGATTGGTTACAGAAGGATCGAAGTGAGAGCTTAAAACGTGTTGAAGATGGCGATGCATTTGTCGCTATCATGCCCGGACTTGGTAATCTCCACCCGACTTCCGGTGTGGGTAACATCAACTTGGGGACTTGTGAATTGGGTCTGTTTACAGCACAAAGCTCCTCTCTACTCGATCGTCCTCTATCGATAGCAGAACTGAGTGTTGAGCTTCAACTTATCACGGAAAATGATCGTTCAAACGGGCTACGGCACACTAACGTCAGTTGTCACAGCGAGATAGTCTCCAGCAAAACACTGCTCATAGAGAAACTAAAACAATCAGGCTGGACAGTATCCACAAAAGCGGACATGCAACCCTACATTGATAAGGGGGAGATCAGACAGCTGAATCTAATTGAAGCACCAGAGCTGATTAGGCAAGATTGCGTTTTGTTTTATAACCTATCTTCTGAAGCCTCTGAACTAGAGTCAGACATCATCGCAACAATTACGCAAATCGCGAAAAATCACCTGAAAGGACAAATCATATCGTGAGTAATACACGCAAGATTCAGTCAGTAGAGCGCACTTTCTCGATACTTGAGGCTCTATCTCTAAGCCCAACAGAGTTATCGCTTCAAGAGATCAGTGTAAGTGTGGGACTAAACAAAACCACAGCGCATGGCTTACTTGCGACACTACACTCGCTTGGGTATGTCACCAAGAACAAGGCGGGTTACAGTTTAGGTTTGCGCTTTAGAGAGCTCTCAAAGCCATTGGAACAGAAAGACGAAGCGATCCGTTCACACTTCTATCCTTTAATTGAGCGTATGGCACAAATGACAGATAACACTGCTTATCTCGCTGTGCAAAGTGGCGAGCAAGAGTATCTATACATCGATGCCGTTGAAAAGAGCAACCCATTAACCATTCGCAGTCCACGTGGTAAACGTGAAGGACTCATATCATCAGCAATAGGAAAAGTATTCCTGACATTCGACGAGTCTCTACTTCGTCAGCTAAGACTCAAAGGGCAGATATCGTCACAACTAGAGACAGAGTTAACAGAGGTCAAAAAACGGGGCTTCGCACTCGACTTAGAACAAGCTGAACCAAATCTGCACTGTCTGGCAATTCCTTTATATCAAGAAGGCGAATTAGTTGCTGTAGCGGGAGTCAGTGGTGACGCTAAGGAACTCAACCGTTCTCGTTTGGAGCACTTCGCCAAGCTGTTTCTAAGTAAATGATCAAGGCAAAGACGGGCGAACTCGTTTACCTCATCATTCGACATTGTCGAATATACTGCCTTTAGTTATTGCTTTTATGCCTGTTGGTATCGAGGTCCAATAAAATAATCGACATCAAAGTAATCAATTGAGGATAAGAAATGTCGACTGTTTTAATTACTGGCGCGAATCGTGGTCTAGGACTGAAATTTGTACAACAGTATCTAAACAAAGGGTGGGATGTTATTGCCACCTGTCGTTCACCAGAGAGTGCTAAGACTTTAGTTGAGCTGTCACACACGGCCAACGTTGAACTGATGAAACTCGATGTGACAACAGAAGAAGATATCATTCAGTTGGGTAAATCTCTCGAAGGTAGAGCCATTGACCACTTAATTCTAAATGCTGGCGTATTAGGAGAGAACTGCTCAACACTTGGCGAAATGACACAATCCAAATGGCTAGAAGTGTTGAATGTTAACACCGTAGCCCCTGCACTGATCATTCAAGCATTGAGAAACAATGTCGCTTCAAGCGAGCTAAAAACCATCGTAGGAATCTCCAGCCGAGTGGCCAGTATTGGCGACAACGGTTCTGGCAACATGTATAGCTACAGAACGTCTAAAGCTGCGCTCAATCAGATCCTAGTATCCGCAGCGAGAAACCTTGCAGAGTACGGCGTAAAAACACTCGCGGTACACCCTGGCTGGGTTCAAACGGACATGGGTGGAACAGATGCTACTTTCACTCCTCAAGAGAGTGTCTCAGGGATTATCGCTCTTGCGGAATCGCTACCGTTCGAAGAGTCTGGTAGTTTCAAAGTATTCGATGGCTCAGAGGTTGAATGGTAAGCCTCTAACCTTCATAAACGAAAACAGCCCCAAACTGTTCAGTTGTGGGGCTGTTTTTTGTCGATTAAAAGCTAGAGGTTAGTACTTCACTTCATAGTTTAAGTGGAAACGGCGCCCTGGAGCATTGTAGTAACGGTTCTTGTGTTTGTCCGATTGTGCGTAAGGTGTCATGTATTCTTCGTTAAATAGGTTTTCAATTGCGAAGCTTACCGTACCAAACGGTAGATCGTAGTCCATACCTGCATTTGCAACAAAGAAGCTATCAACAGCGTATTTATCACCAGAAGTAATTTCATCTTCTAGATCACGGTTGCCAGAGTAAACAAAGTTCACGTTGTAACGGCCAAAGTCGTTAGTGTCGTAGAAGAATGCCGAAGTGATCTTCAATGGAGAAATACGGCTACCGTCTAGTGGCTCCCATTCACCTGTTGTATCAAGCTTACGCTCACCTTCTTGCCATGAAACAGTGTTCTCTGTACGTAGGTTAGCCATGAAGTTGTAGCCTAGTGTTGCCTCTGCGCCCCATACTTTCTCTGGAGCTCGTACGCTTTCTAGCTGACCTTGGTCGTTTGCATCAAGCGTCGCACCTAGGTCTGATTCACTGTAGAACGCAGCAAGAGAGTAATCCGCTTCAGCAACTAGACCACGAATACCCACTTCATAGTTATCAGTAATGATAGGCTTGATCGCCCCATCTACTGAGTCACTATCACCATCACGAATATCACGAAGCGCTTCATTAGTTGACATACCTTGAGCGTATGACGCAAACACTTGGTGATCATCTGTTAGATAGTGCGTAATACCAACGTTAAACAGGAACTCATCGAAGCTTGGAGTACCACCTTCAACGGCTTTACCAGCGTTGTCATAAGTATTACCTACGATAAAATCATCGACACTTAAACGCACATATTCGTAGCGGATACCGTAAGAAACAGAGGTATTCTCAGAAACATCACTTACAAACTGAGCAAAAGGTGCAATTGCAAACTGTTCTACATCAGGTGTGTTATTTACGTAGCCTACGCTATTTGGTTGCTTGAACGTTTGTTGTTCAGCATCCATACCCCACGTTACAAATGCCCAGTCAACATCACTTGAGATGTTTAATTTCATGCCGTAACGATCGAAATCGGTTTCGTTATGACCGTAAGATATTGGGTTACCCGGTTGCGTTTTATCTGCCATACCAAAGGTGTAAGTCTCAGTATCTTGAGTCATCCAGTAACCCGTTACATCAAGCATACCTAGACTAAAGCCAAGGTCTTGGTAACGAGCTTGGTAGTTAGCAAAAGTACGTGATACTTCATTCGCGTCTGCGCCCGCCGCTTTTGCAGCTTCATGGTCATAACCATAACCCGCGCCACAATGCTCAGCTTCTACAGGGTTATTGCCGTCAATAGCATCACCAGTAGGACACCAACCGTCGTTGTCAGTGATATTACGAATACCAAAAGTCAGCGTTAATGAGCGATCTTCATCGATGTTACGGTTCCAAACACCATTAAAGTTGATGTTATCCATATCATCTTCGTTGTTGATAGAAGGCAGACGATCACCATTAGCATCGTAGCTACCACCGCGTTGCTCATAGCCTAAACCAACACGCCATTGATCTTTTTCATCACCACCTTGAGCTTCTTGGTAAACATTCCATGAGAATGCATCGCTACCAAACTCTTGGAAACTTGTACCAACTTTAGTGCGGTACGAAACCTCACCTTCTTCTGGCATTTTGGTAATAACATTGATAATGCCGCCCTGCGCGCCAAGGCCGTACACTGCAGAACCACCACGAATAACTTCGATTCGCTCCACGTTTTCTGGGTCAATTGACGAGAGCTCTTGACCAAAGTCCAGGAAACCATTGTTTTGAGCCACACCATCAATAAGTAGCAGAACACGACGACCACGAATCTGGTTTTGGCCTTTGCTGCTTAGGTTACCGTGAATAGACGTTCCCATGCCTGGAACAAGAGTTGAAAGCACGTCGTTAATACTGCGGCTTTGTTTCAATTGAGTCGACAATTGCTCTTTGTCGATCACCGTAACCGAGCGTGGAACGTCATTTAAAGTCTGTTGACTACGGCTCGCTGTAACAACGATAGTTTCCATTTCTTTAGTTTCAGAGCTTTCTTGTGCAATAGCTGAGAAAGTTGATACAGAAATAACACTTGCTACAGCCAAATGTAGCTTGTTTTGTTTAAATTTCATCGAATACCACTACCTATATAAATCGAAGATATTTCTCTACAAATCATATATGCCCTATGTTATTGAGGGCTTTATCAATGCGTGGTAGTCTAGCACGCATGTAAATAATGTAAATATCAACAATTATCATTTACCATCTCATGAACATTAATAAATCCACAGATAAATTCATAAAATCAATATTATTTGGGGTACTTATTTGTAAATCTTGGCCAGCTCTATCCATTACGAATGATGACTTAGGTCAAGTTATTAAACAGGCTGAATATGATCACTTCCCACGAGTCGCAAGTGTTTCAAATTTTGGTGCTGAACTGCTACTTGCTCTCGGTGAAAAGCCAGTCGCTTTGTCTGACTTCCCTCAAGGACAACCTGAATATTTAGATGCTCTGGATGACATCCCAGCACTAGGGAATCGCTCAAGAACCAGTTTTGAGGCTCTCTATAACTCTCAACCTGATCTTGTAATTGGGTTAAGTCGAATGCTGGCGCCTTACCATCAGAGATATACAGAAATTGCCCCATCATATGGATTCGACTTAATTACATTAGAAGATGGTTACTCAGCGGTAGAAAAAGCAAGCTATGCACTCGGGAGAGCCGAACAAGGGAAAAAACTCAATCAATGCTTTGATCATTTTATCTCTGATTTGCAAAGCCAAATCGGAAACAGAGAACTATCGGGGCTATTTCTCACTAGCGCCGGTGTAACTCCACGAGCTTATTACTCGCACTTTGGCGCAGTGTCTCTCATGGAAGAACTAAAGATAAAAAGTGCTAGCGGAGCGTCTCCCTACTCCAGCAAAACGCCATTTTCCGGGCAAATAGGTTTGGAGTGGCTAGCACAATTGGACCCCGACATCATTTTTATGTACGAAACCGCTAAGCCCCAATTTACCGACTCAAAAGTTTGGCACAGTCTCAAGGCGGTTAAAAATAACCGAGTGTACAAAGTATCAATGAGCTGGCGAGAGCCCGAAGGACCCATTTCTCGTATCTGGGTGACTATGGATATTGCACATAAGGCCTATCCAGCGCTGTTTGAAGCACCAACTACTGAGCGTGTATATGAGGTGTTGAATGAATCTTGCTCTTAATCCCACAACTTCAGTTGTTGGTACGATTAAGCGTCTTGCGACTGTGCTTGCGTTTGTTGCAATCGTTTTACTCTCTTTAAGCACAGGTATTTACCAGTTCAGCTTTAACGACCTTATCGCTTTTGTTACCGATACTAGCTCAAGCAAAGAAGCGCTCGTCTTTTGGGAACTGCGATTACCAAGAACGCTTATCGCCTTATTTGGCGGAGCAGCTCTGGCAGTTTCTGGGTATCTAATGCAAGACATTGTGCGCAATCCGCTGGCTTCACCAAACCTTACTGGTGTTATGTCGGGAGCTGCATTAAGCGTATTATGCGCGACCATGTTTTTATTGCCATTACCGCCGCTATTTTGGGGCGTTCTTGGCGGCCTACTCGGCGGTGCGATTACGTTATCAATCAGTTGGAAAAACGGCGTTACCCCTGCCCGCCTTGCATTGGCAGGCATTTCGGTGAGTGCTTTTTGCCAAGCTGCGGTGACTTATATCCTTCTTTCAGACCGAGTAGACAATGAAGCCCTGTTCTTTTGGCTAACTGGCAGTAATGCCGGTGCAAACTGGGAGGTATTCACTCCACTTGTTTACACTGTCATCCCGCTATTTGTCCTTCTGGCTATCACCCATCGTCAACGCGCTTACTTGCTGCTTGATGATACCGTCGCTCGCGGGCTAGGCATTGCAATTAACCAGTATCGCCTTGTGTTTGGAATCATCTCTGTGGTTCTGACTGCGGTTTCTGTTGGTGCCTTTGGCCCTGTTGGCTTTGTTGGATTGGTTGCCCCTCATGTCGCACGAATGATGGGTTTAGGGCTTGGTGGTGCATGCTTGATTGGCTCAGCACTTGTTACAGCCGCGGATTTATTAGCACGAACTCTACTTATGCCATTAGAAATTCCTATTGGCGTGATTACCGCACTCATTGGCGCACCATGGTTTCTGACTCTGATCATCAAAAAGCTAAAGGGACACTCATGATACGTCGTAGTTTAATCCCAGTTATGGTCGCCCTAATTCTCGCACCAATAGCTTTTATCTTACAAAGCGAAGAGCTACGCCAATCAGGTGCTCTATTCATCGCCCAAGGAACCTACCATCCATTTTGGTCACTAACATTGCCACGTTTTTTACTCGCGTTAATGGCGGGCATGATGCTGGCAATTTCTGGTTACCTTCTTCAAACCACGCTCAAGAACCCACTTGCTGACAGCGGCATTCTAGGCGTGAATGCCGGTGCATCACTTGGTGCGGTTTGCGCCATTCTTCTACCCTCATGGTTTGGATGGGAGATATCGGTCGAGAAAGCACTACTTCTGTTTGCTATGGCTGGCGGTTTGCTAAGTGCCATTCCAGTATTAATTGCGAGTCGACTAGGCAACGCGAGCTTAACCTTGCTAACTGGTGTTGCTATTACGGCGATTCTTGGCGCTGCAAGCTCAGCGCTGATTTTCACGATTGGTCAGGGCAAAACAGACATCGCATTACAGTGGATGGCGGGTGGCATGTACGGTCGAGGCTGGGAGCAAGTCTCTTACCTATTACCTTGGTTCTTTGGCTGCATTGTTTTTGTCGCTTTGGTTTATATTCCACTGAAATGGGTTCGTTACGATGACTCGGTGCTCCGAGGCATAGGCATCAATGGGGCACTGCTACGAGTGTGTTTGCTTATTGGTACTGTGTTGATCACGGTACCAGCCGTATCTGCCGTTGGTCCAATAGGCTTTATTGGCTTGGTCGTTCCCCATGTTGCGCGCCTTCTTTGTGGAAACCATCCGCTGTATAGCATCATTACCACACTTATTTTAGGCTCTTCGTTCTTGGCGCTATCTGACTTCTTAGCTCGTCACTTGCTGTATCCAACCGAAATTCCAGCAGGTGTTATCACGGCACTCTGCGGCGTACCATTTTTCTTATTCTTATTAAGGAAGCACTCATAATGACTCTGTCGAACCAACCGCAAACCTCATCTGGATTAGAAGGTCAGTCGTTAACGTCCGGTTATAACGACACGATGATCCTTAATGATGTGAATATTCGCCTACAAGAAGGCAAGGTCACTGCATTTATTGGCCCCAACGGCTGCGGCAAGAGTACCTTAATGAAAACACTGACCGGAGCTATCAAAGCGAAGACCGGTAATGTGAGTTTCAAAGGGAAGCCGCTGAATCAATGGAAACTCAAAGAGCTAGCAAAGCACGTTGCGATCTTGCCCCAACACCCTGCAGCACCTGAAGGCGTATTAGTTGAACAGTTAGTAGCGCTTGGTCGTGTTGCTCATAAGAAATGGTATCAAGGTAACAGTGAAAGAGACCAACAAGTGATTTTAGAATCGCTTGCCTCGGTTGGCCTTCATGGTTATGAAAAGCGAGACGTTAACTCCCTATCTGGTGGCGAACGACAACGTGTTTGGCTTGCAATGTGTTTGGCTCAGGAAGCGCAGTGGTTATTACTTGATGAACCGACAAGCTACCTTGATCTTGGCCACCAGCTAGAGCTTCTAGAGGTTCTGGATAAGTTGAATAAACAACGAGGGCTTACCATCGTTTATGTACTTCATGAATTGAGCCAAGCCGCGCAGTTCTGTGATGAATTAGTCCTAATGAAAAAAGGCCAGATTCTCAACCAAGGCGCGCCACTTGACGTATTAACCGATGAGACCCTGAAGTCAGTCTTTAAAGTCGATGGAACAATGGAAGTGATTAATGGCTTCACCTACTGTTTGCCAAAATCGTATGTTCGTGAGGAAGCGATCTAATGGAAACAATACAACAACAATTTCTACCACTGATTGAGTTGCCACAAGATGCCAATACGATAACACTTAAGCAGCAACAAGCTATCTTGCATAAGCACGAACCATTCTTGCGTTTAACCGTGACTACTCACCCAGTAGGAACCAAAGGTCGTGATTGGTTTGAGACAAAGTTTTCTGAAACACTGCATGCTTACGCGGAATCACTAGAGGCCAAGCTACCATTCAGCACACCAGTATGGCACAAAACGTTTAATGCGATTCTGTTCTCTTCGCTGGTCGCGATGCGTGTGGTGTTCAACCGTGTACCAAAGCTCTCTTTGGACAATATCTATATTTCAGTTGCTGATGACCACCGCATCGACAAGGTCGAAATCTTAAATTCAACCCCTTATTTCAGCTTGGATGATTCCGGGGAAAAAGTGGCGTCACAGGAAGCGCTTGACGATAAGTTGGTGGAAACCATTCTCGCGCTTTCTGCTTCATTATCGGATAAGTTTAAGAAGCACAAAGTAAACCCGCGAGTGTTTTGGGGCAACATCCTTTATGCCTGTAACATCAGCTTTTCAAAGCTTGCAAACCAGCCTCTTGATGAGAAAAAGCACCTGATAGATGAAACTGTTGTTTCCGAGTGGCAGCGAAACCTGTACAGCAAAGTGTTACCGAAAGGTGGTGAGCTAAACGAAATCAAGAAAGTGACGTTCAATGGTTTCCAAAAGATCTATACCCGCAGAGAAACCTGCTGCTTGAAGTATAAATTGGATGGTAAGGATAAATGCGCAACCTGCAATCTGCATGATGAAGAAACTCAGCAACAGCTGATGCTAGATAAGCTCAAGAAAGCGATCGAGCACACTGAAAATTAAGGACTTATCTCGCCTAGAACGGCAAAAAGCGACCCATTTTAAATAGGTCGCTTCATTTCTTCTTCGTTATGGCAGATCAAATACAAGTGCTGTCACTGGCTCTGCTGATTGGTTGGTGAAATTCAACTGACTCTGAGCTTCAACTTTAGCGCCATCACCTTTGTTTAGCTCTACTTCATCAACCGAGAGCTGCCCAGCGACCTGATGAACGTATACTTTTCGCCCCTCACTGATCGAAAACTCAATGTTCTGCCCTGGCTCAAGGATAAGCTGGTGTAGTGAGGCGTCTTGTTTTATGTGCAATGTACCATCTCGACCATCGGGGGTTGCTATCGCGGTAAGGCCAAGCGTTTTACCAAAGTCTTTCTGCTGGTAACCCGGCTTATTGCCGACAGTATTTGGTTGTATCCAAATTTGTAGGAACTTTAAGTCGTCACTCTGTGAACCGTTGTATTCACTATGATAAATACCACTCCCGGCAGACATGAGTTGGAACTCTCCAGCAGGTAACGTTTGTACATTACCCTCGCTGTCTTTGTGCTCAATTACCCCCTCTAGCACGTAACTAATGATCTCCATGTCGCGGTGTCCATGAGTATCAAAGCCCGCGCCCGGTTTGACTAGGTCATCATTGATCACACGCAATGCCGAAAACCCCATGTGTTTTGGATCGTAGTAGTGACCAAATGAGAATGTATGTTTGCTATCTAACCAACCGAAGTTTGCTGTTCCTCGATCGTTTGCATGACGTAATGTGATCATAATAACCCCCTTCAATTCCTGGTTTAAGCCAGTTTCTTAGCTATAGCTTCGTCAAGTGCTGCTTTTCCTGCACCCGAGAAAGCCAAAGACACACTTGCGGCTAGTAGTGCTAAGCCAAACTCGTAGCCGTTGTTTGACATGAATAGACCGTTTTCAAAATGAACCGCGAAGATGGCAACTAACATGGTTACCGCTAACGCTGCAGCCGCAGGGCGTGTGAGCAACCCGAGAAGGATAAACAGACCGCCGAAGAACTCAGCGCTGCCTGCCAAGAATGCCATCAACACTCCCGGGCCAAGTCCAATTGATGCCATCCATTGTCCTGTGCCCTCAAGGCCATAACCACCAAACCAGCCAAACAGTTTTTGAGCGCCGTGCGCCATAAAGATAATGCCAACGGGTACTCGAAGTGCCAATGCGCCAAAGCCAGCGTTTGATTGTGCGAGTTTTTGAATAAGTGCTTTCATAATCGTGTCCTTAAAGTTATTCGATCAAAATGAGGTGGCTTGATTGCTCTTCCTCAGCTGTTGATGAACAGTCTAGGTGTCACTAAGAGCAGAAAGAATCCGGCAGTTTTGATGCATTAATTCGAATTTTTCGAACAAGATTTATTGAACTATTTCTCCAATCCAATTAATTACAAAAAATTATTATTAATATAAATTATGATAATTTCATTTAATCAACCTAACATCCTATTATTCTCTCCATCGAAGCGAAACGCTGAAAACAAGACAATTTATCTAGACAGATTTTGGAGCAGAATATGAAAATGAATCACGTTGGTATCATGGTTGGCGATATGGACAAAGCGGTAGAGTTCTACACGAAAGCGCTAGGTCTTCGCGTTGTAATGAACAACACTAAAGTGATGGAAGAGCGTGAGTCGGCAATTGGCCGTATGTGTATTGCTGTATTTGGTGAAGGCTTCAAAGGTTTCAACATTGCGCACCTAGTAACATCAGATGGTATTGGCGTTGAGCTATTCGAAATGGTTGACCGCGAAGAGCGTCATAACGTTGACTTCTCTCGTCTAGGTATCTTCCACTTCTGTTTGCAGCTACCAAAAGAGCAGTTTGAATCAGCAATCAAACGTGTTGAAGAGTTTGGCGGTAAAGTACGTATGGACATCATGCGCTACCACCCAGAAGACGACTCTAAGCAAGCACAGATGGTTTACCTAGAAGACCCGTTTGGTAACTTATTTGAATTCTACTCGCACTCTTACGAAGACACATACGCTTCTGACTACGAGTAATTATCTCATTCGGAAATAAGCAAGTTTTCAATGCCCATTAGTCGTTAGTGCTAATGGGCATTTTCTTTTTATGGGACTTTAACCCGAATACAACAGCGCAAATCTAAACGTGCTTGGTTGCGAGTTATTGCGTCGCTTTCATCAGACCAAACAGATCTTTAGGATTGCTCATGCGTGGCACTAACTCTATTGTTTCGCCAAACCCGAGCTGAGTAGCAAGATCGTAGATATAACGCAGTACTGAAAGATCTTCGAGGGCAAAGCCAACCGAATCAAAGATGGTGATCTGCTGTTCACTTTCTCGTCCAATGCTCTTACCTGCAATCACTTCCCATAGAGGGTATACCGGGTGCTGATCTGGCAACTGTTGGATATCCCCTTCAACACGAGTTTGCGGCTCATGTTCAATAAAGATTTTGCTACCAAGCAACACATCAAGATGCAACTCGGTTTTGCCCGGACAATCCCCACCCACGCCATTGATGTGCATACCCGGCTCGACCATATCAGGCGTCAAGATAGTCGCATACGCCTTATCCGCGGTCACCGTTGTGACAATATCAGCACCACGCACACACGATTTTGCACTGTCGGCTTTGATCACCTTAAGATCAGGGTAAACCTCAAGATGCGCAGCTAATTTATCCATCGCATCTGAATCAATATCGAAGATTCGCAGCTCTTTAATGCCAAGAATGGCATGAAATGCGATGGCTTGAAACTCACTCTGAGCTCCGCAACCAATCATCCCCATTGACTGGCTCTCTTTTCTTGCGAGCGCCTTTGCCGCCATCACCGAAGTTACCGCTGTACGCAGAGCCGTCGAGATAGTCAGTTCGGTCAACAAGCGCGGATAACCAGTCGCTACCTCCGATAATGCTCCAAACGCCATCACAGTCGAAAGCCCTTGGTTTGGGTTTGATGGATGACCATTCACATATTTAAAACCATATAAGTTATGGTCTGCTACTGGCATTAACTCGATAACCCCAACCTCGCTGTGCGCTGCGGTTCGAGCCGATTTATCAAACTCTGGCCAACGACGGAAATCTTGTTCCATATATCCAAGTAGATCAGCCATGAACGTATCGGCACCTTGCGCATTCACTAGGCGACCTAGCGCCTGTACATCCAAAAATAGTGTCATCTAACAGCTCCTCAATCTCTTATTATTCCAATGCATACTGTGAATGGAGATAGTCTAGACGCGACTTGAGCCAACAAAAAGACAGAAAAGTGTACAAATATTTATCTAAAAATGGCATTTTGATAGCATCATTTATCAATATGTCAGTAAAAACTATTCAGGAGAAAGCGTGAGCAACCTAGACGACAAGGACCGCGAATTAATCGCTCTGCTAAGAAAAGACGCACGTATGCCAGTAGTCAATCTCGCCAAGCAGCTCAAGGTATCACGCGCGACAGTACAAAACCGGATCACCAAGCTGGAGAAGTTAGGCGTGATCCTCGGCTATACCGTCAAACTTAGTGAAGATACTGAGCAGAGTCAGGTAGAAGCGATCATTAGCATTTGTGTAGCAGCAAAGGATGAGAACAATGTACTTAAGAACCTGCAGAGTTTTCCTGAGGTATTGAGCGTGTATCACACGAACGGGAAATGGGACCTGATAGCCAATCTGCGCAGCCCAAACCTTTCAATGTTGGGTGGTGTGCTAGGCCGAATACGCTCTATCGAGGGCATTGAGCAGACCGAAGCTAATTTGCTGATAAACAAAATTTTCTGATGGGAATAATCGTTAGCCCTGAATAGGAAAAACAACGTGACTATTGACTATTGGGCGTCAGAAACTTGCTAGATTAGCAAATCATGAATAATTACAGGTATGGGAAAGATGGTGATTATATGGCGCGCGGCAAGCAAAACCGCGCCGGTATAAAGGTGTGATTTCGGTATGAACTAAGTGCAGTTTCGTTGGATCAATGCATCGAACTGCGTAACTTGTCACTTCGAGCGAAAGTAAACATCAAGACAAAACAGAAGAGCAGTAAAGCTGATGAGATTTGTAAGGTAAGCAAGCTTTCAGATACTAGAGGTAACGCCAATGAAAAAATGCATAGTGCTACAATAAACAGTTCGAAAGCAGCGCCTATAAGTGAATAATTATGACGAAAAAGTGCCCATCTATAACTCATTGATAACTCCATTATTGAGTTTAGTTAAAAAAAGCGAAGGAGCATGCTCCTTCACTTTTTTCGAGGATGATAAATCACCCCCAAGCTGAGCATGCACTTTACAAAATAACATTGATAATATAAATACTTACAATCAAAAAAATAGACATGACGCATGTTGATACATAGATGTAAATGTAGCATTTCTTGTTACCTTTATAGCAACAGTGAACATTCGTTCAAAAAACAACCATATTATTCATAATTGACCGTTATAAACCACCCTCTGTTGTATTTTCGGTTTACAAAGTAACTCACCGTTTTGCCGAGATTTTAGATCTCATATTCGAATAAGCTTTTCTTTTTTCTTTCGAACTAAAGCCGTACAACTCCACATTATTCTGCTTACAAGAGCGTAGCTTTTCACATTAGTTTTATTAAGGCAAAGTTTGGATAATCTATTATTGTTAACTTCTCGAACAAAGCAAAAATGGGATAAAACATCTTTGCTAAAAATCACAAATAAACAAATCTCTCAAATATGGTAGCCCGTTTAAGTTAGATGCAGCGAATGTTGTAATAGTGTTAACATGCATCACCAAAAAAACTACAAGCCACCCTCTACTTCTCTGAGGGTTATAAATGAGGTGTAGCGTGAACTACTTATCAAAGATGACTGTGCGGAATCGCCTAGCTTTTGGCTTTGGGGCCATATTAGCTCTAATGACTCTGCTGACAATTTTGGGGATCCAAAAGGTTAACTCCATCGACAAAACGCTTGCTGAAATTACTGACATAAATTCAGTTAAACAGAGGTATGCCATTAACTACCGCGGCAGTGTTCATGACAGAGCCATTGCAATTCGTGATGTTGCAATCGCAAGAAACGTACAAGAAGTCATGTCGTTCGAGAAAACGATTCGTGAGCTTGAAAGTTTCTATACCGAATCCGAGCAGAATATGGAAAGAATGTTAGCCAGTGGTGCTCCATTCTCTAGCAAAGAGCGTGACATTCTTGCTCGAATAGATGAAATCCAAAAACACACTCTTCCTTTAGTTGAAGAAATTTTGACCGCCAAAAAAGACATGCAGCCAGTAACGGATGTCGTCCTTGATCAAGTCAGGCCGGCATTTATCACATGGCTAGATACCATCAATGAGTTTATTGATTACCAAGAAGCGGAGAACCAAAAGCTCACACCTGAAGCGAGAATGGTCGCTGGCGGTTTCCAAAACCTCATGCTAATCCTTACTCTTATCTCTCTCATTGTTTCTGTCGTTATTGGAGTTCTCATTGAGCGCAGCTTCAGAAAATCACTGGGGGGTGAACCATTTGTTGCGCAATCGGCGATTAAGCAAATGGCACAAGGGGATCTCACGAATGTTGCATCCAACGATTATCACGGCAGTATTCTTGATTCACTCTCTGATATGAACCAAAAGATAACCAGCATCGTCAAGAACATTATCGGGGCTTCAAATAGTCTTGCAGGTAAAATCGAGGATGTCTCCCAAGGCTCTTCTCAAGTACTAGAATCGGCGACTCACCAAGCGAGATTAACGCAAGAAACGGCTCAAAAGTTGGACGAACTGCGCCACAGTATCGATCAGGTATCCTCTATAGCGACTCATACAGAAGATAACTCAGAGATGACAGTAGAGTTTGCACTTCAAGGTCGTCAAGTAGTGAACGAGGCTGCACTCGAGATGGAGAAGATCTCCGCAACGGTTAACACAACAGTGGAACAAATAGAGCGTCTAGAAGACAGAACGAAGCAAATTGGCAGTATTGTCAACGTAATTAGTGAAATCTCTGATCAAACCAACTTGCTGGCGCTGAATGCCGCTATCGAAGCTGCCCGTGCTGGTGAATCAGGCAGAGGCTTTGCTGTTGTAGCCGATGAAGTGCGTAGTTTGGCTCAAAGAACCGGTGATGCTACCTCTCAGATCGCGACTATGATTAACGAAGTTCAAACTGAAACAGCAGCGTCAGTCGCCGCCATGAATACGACGCAGCCTCAAGTTGAAAACGGTAAAGCGCAGACTCAAAGTGCTTCAGAATTACTTCAAAATATCGAGCAGCAAGCCAATGACTCTCTCAAGAAAGTTAAAGAAGTCGCATTGGCAACGTCAAGTCAGGTAACGGTTGTAGGCGATATCTCAAACGCGATGGGCGATATTTCACAAATGTCTAGCGAATCAATTGAACATATGCAGAGTAATGATAATGCGACCAATGCATTGAATGAATTGGCTTCTCAGCTCAAGCAAGAAGTCGCTTATTTCAAAGTGTGATGACAACCATTGTTTACTCAGAAGTCTCATCTGACGAATGATCGTTAGGACGTTCAATTAAAAAGGATTGGTAGTCATACCAATCCTTTTTTCTATATATAATCCACCTGTTCACTCGATAACATTACATCGTAAAGACAGGCGACATGCCGCTCTCTTGTCCATTTAGAAGTAGAGTTCCGATAACGATTAGTAACATTCCACCAAACAGCTGCAAGTAATGGCCGGCAACTTTCCATGTTTCGTTACCGTTTTTATTACCTGCCGATAGATAACGTTTTACTAAGTGTTTTCCAGTAAGCGTCATTATGGCGATCAGCGAAGTGGTCAACGCGGTGCCGACAGCCATCGCCAACGCACTCAATACGCCCATCCAATACATACCAACAACATTGGCAAACAGCAGTACCATAACCGCACCAGTACACGGTCTTACGCCGATAGTAACGATAATTCCGGCATATTCTCGCAAGGTTGAAGCTTTATTAATTGCTTCTGCATCTGCTACATGCTGATGGCCACATCCACAGTCTGCGTGATGAGTATGAGTTACCGGCTTTTGAATACTCATAGAGTTTAAGGTTGGTGCTTGCATTGTTAGCGGTAACTGTCCACTCGTCGCCAGGCCAGTAATGGCTTTCACTTTGAGTTTAGGTTTACGCATAGTTTGATAGATGTTGCGCAGCGCTTTCCAACAGATCAAAGCACCAACAGCAGCAACCAAAGCAAAACTCAATAAAACAAACATATTTGCTTTATCATTCACTACGCGCATTGAAGCGTTGAAGCCCCAAATCAAAACACTAACCAGCAGAATAGCAACCAATGCCTGCAACAACGCGGAAACGACAGTAAGAACCAAACTCGCTTTCGCCTTTGTGGGATGTGTTGCTAAGTAGGTCGAAACAATCACTTTACCGTG
The DNA here is from genome assembly GCF_059834255.1 of Vibrio sp. R11-SG3-ISO9. Lineage (NCBI taxonomy): Bacteria > Pseudomonadati > Pseudomonadota > Gammaproteobacteria > Vibrionales > Vibrionaceae > Vibrio > Vibrio sp. R11-SG3-ISO9. The sequence goes on along the minus strand of NZ_JCBDGU010000057.1, from coordinate 189,096 downwards.
TCCAGGTCCCAGTGAATGAAGCATACCGTAAACAAAGCTAAAACCAATTAAGTAACTCCCTGCAGCCCATGGTGAAGACTTTGCTTCATAGAGCAAATCAGCTAGTTGGGCGTTTACTTCTCTTTGCCACTGAATACTTGATAAAACCAAAGACGGCCACATTGTCCAAAGTTGGTAGAGACCAACAAGAACAAGCAGTGCTGCGCCGGCACCGATCAGGCAGTGGTTCGTTTTGAATTGACTTTTCTGCATTGGATTAGAACCTATGGTTGTTCATTTATAACCAACAACATCACTGAGAATCGGTGACTGTGGCACAATTAAGTTTAATGGTTTGAGTAAAAAGCTGGCCTAACGTGTTATCAGGATCGGCATCTACCGATAGCGACATTGCGTAGCTCATCTGTTCTGGGGTTGGGTTAGGTTCAACTAGATCCAGTGAGCACTGCCTTTCCAAGTCAGGAGACAAGCTAACGTCGCTCTGAGAATTCCAGGACATGTCGACAAAATAACTCGGGTCAAAGATGAGTAGGCGCAGCGTATCTCTTGTGACAGCTTTAGGTTTAGAAAGTGGCAGATCAAAAGTCATCACCAGTTTCGCTTTATCACGTTCAAATTTAGCATTCTTGGCAACGCTGTATTTTATCGGTGTCTCTTCATCATAAAAATAAGTGAAGTAATGCTCATACATCATGTTCTCAATGACAGACGCAGCGAGTTTTTCAAAGGTTTCTTGTTCACTCTCAGCGGCTAAGTCTTCACCGTCTAGCATATACATCGAAGTCATAGCATCAAATGACCACTCCATGGACAGGCCGGTAATCATCCCATTTTCCCCTTCTATATGAGTTTTCATCTCAACCCAAGAGTGAGGATGAGCCTGTAAGCTAGCCGAAAAGGGAAGTAATGCGAAGCCAAAAGCCGCACATTTTTTTAAGTGGGTCTTCAATAAGCGCTTGACGCAGACGGACAGATTGCGAAAAGAAGAGTTGATTGATACAGATTGCAATTTCATGGTTAACATTGGTAGCGCGACGTAATGTTATAATATAACAAAGCATGCGGAAATTGCATCTAGTTTGAAGGTGATTAATCAAAAACAGTAAGTATACAAATATCTATAAATTCAACATTACCAATGTAAATACCTATTGCTTAATAAACCTATATGCCACTCATATTAAATAAAAAGCAATCACTAAATGTTAACAATAAATTACATTATAACATCACAAAATATATGTTATAACGTATCAAGAATAAAACCCAAGATCCAAAACAAAGTAAGTCATTGATATAAATGATTTTTAACTTTTGCCACGCACCTCAAATCATTACCATAAAATACGAGCACATAGACCTACCAAATGCTTATTCCTTGGTTATAATTTAATTTGTTCCACTAGTTTTATGTATATTAAATTAACGTCAAAATAGGAATATCAAGGATGGCTTGTACAAATACTCACTCTCACCCTGAACATGTTCATGGACCAAACTGTGGTCATACGGCAATACGCCATGGTGACCATATAGATTATTTAGTTGACGGTGAACTCCACCACCCTCATGGGGACCACTGCGATACTCATGCCGTGGAAGTCAGCGACAAAAACCCTTCACACTGCCAAGCGACTCATAGCTGTGGCGATCATGTTCATGGCCCAGGATGTGGCCATGAGGCGATCAAGCACGGCGATCATATCGACTACATTGTCAATGGCAGGCTGCATCATCAGCATGGTGACCACTGTGATGATCACGGCCCAGTAGAACTCGCTTAAAACACACGATTTTTCAGTGTGTATAAAAACAAAAAGCCACCAACTTTGCCAAGTCAGTGGCTTTTTTAGAAGAGTCAAAATATATAGCTTAAGCGGAAACTATCGTTTCTTACCCTGCTGTACTAATTTCTCATGCCAAGCAGTACTTCCATCTCGCTTGCTCACTTCATATTCGGCACAGAATTGAGAGATGGTCATATTGTTATCTCCCGTCGCTAACTTAAGCGCCAATTGAACTTGTTGAAGCTTACTTTGCAATCGTAAAATTTGTCCTGCGTTTGGACTTTTTTCTTTCGCATATTTCAGTGCTGCGTGTTTACGTTCCGCCGCACCTGCTCTTCGGTCTGCTTCGCCTAACAAAAACTTTAGCTGACCAATCGTTTTACCTTTCTTAAAAGCAGGTTCAAGCAGCTCTGCGCATTCGTCGAAACTCGGGTTCTCAACATATGGGTCGATTTTGTGAGCTTGTTGGCGCATCCACTCTAGCGCTAATTCTTCGTCTGACATCGTGAAACCTTGGCGAACAAAAGAGGCATATAATATCGCTCATTAAGGCTGGGCTGCAACATCGGATTGTAGCCCTAGCAACCCTCTTTAAGTCGTTTGATAGACGATGATGTCCCCGGGTTGGCACTCTAAGACTTCACATATCTTCTCTAACGTACTAAATCGTATCGCTTTCGCCTTACCATTTTTGAGAATCGATAGATTCTGTTCACTGACGCCAACCTGTTCAGACAGCTCCTTCAAACGCATTTTGCGTTTCGCCATCATTACATCAAGGTTAATAACTATGTTCATGCTTCGCGCCTTAGATGGTGTGTCTTTGCTCATCAGCAATTTTTTGAGCTTCATTCATAACGTATGAAATAACCAATACAATCATTCCACAAAACAGTGTAACAACATCTAAGCCTGTAAAGCTAATAGATAAAATGCGTTGCCCTGGAGGATTGTTGAAACTCAGAACCACAGAAATGAGACCACCATAAACAAGCCCCCCAAATGCCCAGTAAAAGAAACTCAAACCTAACTTGCGATAGTACTTAACTGTCTCAACAGTAAACACTTCACTCGCTTCATAACTCTTGAATAGCTTGGTTAAGATCAGAAGCGCGTAGAAGATAACACCACAAGGAAGAAGGCTCACAACTAGAGCCCAAAATCGTGTCTCGATGGATAGCGGCTGAGATGTGTAACTGGATATATCGTGACTGAACTGAATAATGCCACTCGTCGTTAAAAAGTCCCATGGTGTTTGGACAAATGCCCAAAAGTAGACCACTGACAGTGGAAGAAGCAGCATTAAAGCTTGCAAGACCACTCGAATCTTTCGGCTGTATCTTTGAATTTCTTTCATATGAACTCTCCCACATATTGGTATGTAGGCTTGATTATAGTCTGCCAAATCTAATAAACAATAAAAATTTATCGTTTATCATTAAACTTTCAATCTAAAACGATAGGTGACGAATTAAAAACAAAGAGTTGGTGACTACAATTCGACCAAAACAAGTGCGTTAATTTATGGCTTAATCCACCCTCAATTGATTATTGAAGCCATTTTATCAACGATTTGTTGATAGTGTTTCTTTATGGGCCTTATTTATCTACAAAATGATAAGTAATAAGTTCGTTCCATGAGAAAACGGAATAGGAAATGGAACGATGACACTGAATCAATTACAACAAGCACGCGATGTGCAACGCCCAACCCGAGAAGCGATGTTACAAAGAGCGCCTGAAGTCCATGCGTTTTGGAACAACAACAGAACACTCTTTCAAAACGCATGGGGTGAGTGGGAAGAGAGTCAAAGCTTAGCACCACTCACAGAGTCACTTATCGACCATAAACTGCGTAATGCGATAAATAGTTCATGGGCAGATCCAGCAAAAGAAAACTTAGTTGAAGAGTTGATAAGCGAAGTCGCACCTGGCGTTTTCAAGTTTCAATTCTTTGATATTGATAGCATCAAACAACTTCGCAACTACTTTTCATCAGCGGCGAGTGCAGACATCCCGCTAAGACCGCCTTACGGCATTGCGTTGAATCGAAGTGGCGCAATGTTGGACGCACGTTCGGAAGGTTATCTAGCCGCACCAAGCTTTCAGACGTTCTATCGTGAAATGCTGGATAAGTACATGAGACCGATCGCCAGACTTCTGTTCCCTGAAATAGTCGGTTACGACGCACAAACATTCGGTTTTTCAATTCGATATGAACCGAACACGGATACTTCTTTGAGAATGCATACTGATGCATCTTCGGTAACGATGAACATCAACATGAACCTTCCTGAAGAAACCTACTCAGGTTCTGAAGTCAGCTTTTATGATCCAACGACCGGAGGGTTAGTTGACCAAACCTTTGAACCGGGCGTAGCGTTGATCCATAGAGGTCATGTACCCCATGCAACTCACCCAATCACTCAGGGTGAACGTTCAAACATCGTGTTGTGGCTGTATGGAAATCATGGGCAAATACCGATGCAGGGTGCAAGCTATACATCTGTCGATGCCAACCAGCGTTGGACCACTCCTACTGACAAACTAGACGCATTTGCTCCTTTTTAACCGAACATCAGAGAGTTAGCGAATTGCAGTGGTTTCACTTTTTAGACGTTGGACGGCCTGTATAGCAAATAGTCGTGCCCAACTGACCGAAAGGAAATATAGAGAATAAAAGCCACTGTCTTCGCTTCTCATAACAACTTTTGACCCTGTATCCTTGCCTGACTCTCCAGTTTGTGGCTCAATGGCGGCAAATATTTCATAACTCGTTACACAACGCGACGCATGAACACTTTACATCTGCTGCCATGCAATCGACACTTCTAATGAAGTAACTAGCAGCGATATAACAGAGTCAATAAAGCATTATGAACAACACGACCGAAAAAAAGTCGAATCCCCTATTCGAGATCCTTTTTAACGTATTTATCCCATCTTTTATCTTGATGAAGTTTAGCGGAGAAGAACACCTAGGCACCGCTATGGCGCTGGTTGTTGCCTTGCTGTTTCCTGTCATTTACGGTGGCATGGATCTTATACGTAACAAGAAATTCAATTTCATCGCCGCTCTTGGTTTCATCAGCGTTTTATTAACGGGTGGCATTGGTCTACTTGAGCTAGACACTCGTTGGTTAGCACTTAAAGAAGCCTTGATCCCGGGGCTTATCGGCTTAGCGGTATTGGGCTCAACCTTTACTCGCTACCCATTGATGCAAAAGATGCTGCTTAACGACAGCGTGCTTAACTTGCCGCTCATCAATGAACGTCTTGAAGCCAACGGCAAAAAAGAAGCCTTTGATCGCTGCTTGATGTCTTCAAACTACCTATTCGCAAGTACGTTCGCTTTCTCTTCAGCAATGAACTACTTCTTAGCGACGTGGATTGTGACTAGCCCTGCAGGCACAGCAGCGTTTAACGAAGAGCTAGGCAAACTGACTCTTTACAGCTACCCAGCGATTGCAATCCCAAGCATGCTGATGATGTTTGGTATTTTTTACTACATCTGGCGTCAAGTGCGCGCAATGACTCACTTGGAAACCGAGCAAATCTTTCACACTAAGTAACGGTTTCGGCTAAACAATACAACGCCTCAAACGGAACAATTCGTTTGAGGCGTTTTCTTATCCAAGTTAAGTACCCTAATTCACCTGCCCACCACCCTTCCCAAAAGAGATCAATAGGATTTTTCTATCAAAGAAATAGAAATAAGTGATCTGCTTTTTTCCAGCTTTGATGCCATTCTTAAAACACAACGATATAGACCATAGTTTATAAATGGTTATCTCAGCGCACCAACAGATTTAGTTCATCGCTAAGTGGAATTGGAGAGCGTTTAACTGTGTCACAATCAGGAGATAGATATGCACGGTGAGCAAAATGGTAATGCGGGCAAGTGCCCAGTAATGCATGGCGGGAATACAACCCTTGGTGGTAAAGCAACGAAAAACGTCGATTGGTGGCCTAACCAATTGAACCTAAAAATCCTTCACCAAAACGATAAAAAATCGAACCCGCTGGATGAAAACTTCAATTACGCTGAAGCGTTTAAAGCACTGAACCTTAAAGCAGTTAAAGCCGACCTTGAAGCTCTGATGACAGACTCTCAAGATTGGTGGCCTGCAGACTATGGCCACTACGGCCCATTCATGATCCGCATGGCATGGCACGCAGCGGGCACATATCGAACTTCAGACGGACGCGGGGGCGGTAACACGGGTAACCAACGCTTTGCACCACTCAACAGTTGGCCAGATAACGGCAACCTAGACAAAGCACGTCGTCTTCTTTGGCCTATCAAGAAAAAATACGGTAACAGCCTTTCATGGGCAGATTTGTTTATCCTAGCGGGTAACGTGGCAATCGAATCAATGGGTCTACCTACCTTTGGTTTCTCTGGCGGTCGTCAGGACATTTGGGAACCAGAAGAAGATATCTATTGGGGTGCTGAAAGCGAATGGCTGGGTGACGAGCGTTATTCTGGTGACCGTGAGCTTGAAAAACCACTAGCAGCCGTACAAATGGGTCTAATCTACGTAAACCCGGAAGGTCCGAACGGCGAGCCTACTATCCTGGCATCAGGCAAAGACATTCGCGATACTTTCGCTCGTATGGGTATGAATGATGAAGAGACCGTTGCTCTAGTCGCAGGTGGCCATACCTTTGGTAAAACGCACGGTGCTGGTCCTGAATCAGCTATGGGTCCAGAGCCAGAAGCAGCACCACTTGAAGAGATGGGCTTTGGTTGGAAAAACAGCTTCGGCAGCGGCAAAGGCGACGACACAACCACCAGTGGCATTGAGGGCGCTTGGACACCAAACCCAATTCAGTGGGATAACGGCTACTTCGACATGCTATTTGGTTACGACTGGGATCTAGTGAAAAGCCCAACAGGTGCGTGGCAATGGGAGCCGATTGGTGTGACTGAAGATCACATGGCACCGAAAGCCCACGACGCTTCTGTGAAAGTGAAAACCATCATGACCACGGCAGATATGGCGATGCGCATGGACCCTATCTACGGTCCGATTTCGAAACGATTCCACCAGAATCCTGAAGAGTTTGCTGACGCATTTGCCCGCGCTTGGTTCAAATTAACGCACCGTGATATGGGTCCGAAGAGCCGTTACTTGGGTGAAGAGTCTCCAGCAGAAGATTTGATCTGGCAAGACCCATTACCAGCAGCAAGCTTTGGTGCACTGTCAGACAGTGATATCGCAGAATTGAAACAAGCAATTCTAGCAACTGACCTAACGGTATCTGAACTGGTTTACACAGCGTGGTCTAGTGCATCGACATACCGAGGTTCAGACTACCGAGGTGGTGCAAATGGTGCGCGCATTCGTTTAGCTCCTCAAAAAGATTGGGAAGCAAACCAACCAGAGCAGCTGGATAAGGTACTGACCAAACTAGAATCCGTTCGTTCTGCATTCAACACTAATGACCGTGGTGTTTCAATTGCTGACCTGATCATTCTGGCAGGTAACACTGCGATTGAAAAAGCAGCTAAAGATGGTGGTTTTAATGTCGATGTACCATTCTCAGCAGGCCGTGTTGATGCGACAGATGAGCACACAGATGCTGAATCTTTTGCAGTTTTAGAGCCAGAAGCGGATGGCTTCCGTAACTTCTCTAAAAAGCTGTTTACCGTGCCAGCAGAAGAGATGCTACTTGATAAGGCACAACTACTTGGTCTTTCAGCACCAGAAATGACGGTACTTATCGGTGGCCTGCGTGTACTAGGCGCGAACCACAACAATACGCCTCATGGTGTGTTGACCGATAAGGTTGGCGTTTTAAGCAATGATTTCTTCGTAAATCTTGTTGATATGGCGACTGAGTGGAAACCTGTTTGTCCAAACAACAGCGCTTACTTAGGCACCGACAGAGCAACGGGTGAGAAGAGATGGACAGCAACTCGTGTTGACCTAGTCTTCGGTTCTAATTCTCAATTGAGAGCACTCGCTGAACTTTACGCGTGTGATGATGCGAAAGAGAAGTTTGTAAAAGACTTTATCGCGGCATGGACGAAAGTCATGAACGCAGACCGTTTTGACCTGAACTAAGGTTTAGGCTCAGAAAAACAAAGGGTAGCATTTCGCTACCCTTTTCTTTTGATTCATCAGAATCCTCGTACAACGCGAGTCAACGAGGAAGTTCACTACTCGGCTGACACCTCTGGCGAGTCAAATACAGTGATCTCCGGCAAATCGCCTTCAAATTTCTCTATATTGACCAACGCGCTGTGAGCAGCAGTACTTTGTGACAGCTTCGATGTACGTTTATCGTGAGTGAGAACATTCGGGTTACCGTGTTTATCAAGGCTGCCTTTCTCATTTGGATTCATCGGGTCATACCATGAACCAGTGCACAGATAGATGGTTCTTTCTCGAATGTCTTCAGTAACAACAGCACCAGCTAGACATGCACCTCGATCATTAAAGACCTTAACGATATCGCCGTCTTCAATTCCTCGAGCCTTCGCATCTACCGGATTGATCATCACTGGCTCACGCCCTTTAATCTTAGCGTTTCGGCTGTAACTACCGGAGTCGAGTTGGCTATGCAGCTTAGTCTTCGGTTGCCCTGAAATCATATGAAGCGGAAAGGTTTCCGCTTGTTTTGACTTCAACCATTCTGTCGGAGGTAGCCAGGTAAACTGCCCTGGGCAATCGTCGTATCCAAACGAGGCAATACGTTCGCTATAAAGCTCGATCTTACCGCTTGGTGTCGTCAATGGATGCAAATCTGGGTCTTGTCTAAATTCTGCAAGCAATACAGTGTCTGGGTTAGGATCTGCAAACTCGATAACGTCCCCATTTAAAAACGTATCAAAGTCTGGAAGCTCAACACCTAAATTTTTCGACTCAGGGATCAGCTTTTGCCACATGCTCTCGAGCCATTGTCGTGAGGTCTTGTTCTGAGTGAAATCCTCTTCAATTTCCAAACGCTTTGCTATCTCTGTGAAAATATCAAACTCATCACGAGCTTCACCAACAGGCTCAACAACTCTAGGCATTGGGATCAAGCTGTTGTCACGAGAGCCAGCACCGATATCCTCTCGCTCTAACGTTGTCGTTACCGGCAATACAATATCGGCAAACCTTGCCGTTGATGTCCAGTTGATCTCATTGACGATGATGGTTTCAGGTTGCTGGAATGCCTCAATTAAGCGGTTAATGTCTTGATGGTGATGGAATGGGTTACCACCGGCCCACCAAACCATACGGATATCCGGATAAGTCAGGTTCATACCGTTGTATTGGTACTCATCCCCCGGATTGAGCAACATATCGGAAATACACGCCACCGGAATAAAAGCATCAACGTCGTTTTTGCGTTGTGGGAATGCTGGCCAGCGAATAGGACGATGCATCAGTCCAATCCCACCATCAGATCCATACGCAATCGCGTAGCCACCTCCAGGTAAGCCAATTTGGCCAAGCATAGAAGCTAGAGTGATCGTCCCCCACAGCGTCTGTTCACCATGTTCCGTTCTCTGAACCCCTGCAGCTGTGCAGATAAAGGTGCGTGACTTTGCCATCTGGCGAGCGAGTTGTTTAATGCGTTCAGCTGGAATTTCCGAGAGAGCACTCGCCCACTCTGCTGTCTTAGCAACGCCGTCTTTCTCACCAAGCAGGTACGCCTTAACTTCATCAAACCCAACGGTATATTTGTCGAGGAATGCGCTGTCATGAAGGTCTTCAACAAGCAAGGTATGCGCAAGTCCAAGCATGATCGCTGAATCAGAGCCCGGTACTGCTGCCAGCCATTCTGCTTCAATTTCTGCCGGAGAGTCTGAACGACACGGATTGATGTCGATAAACTCCACACCTGCTTTGCGACATGCCAGCAGTTCGTCTTTCAATCGGTGACGTGTACAACCACCAGGAGAAACTTGAGCGCTCTTTAGTGGTACACCACCAAACATTACGACCAACTCACCCTCTTTGGCGATCGTCGACCAGCGAGTTGCAGTAGATGTCAGTTTGTCAAAATCACCGACTATATGTGGTAACAGGATAAGTGCCGTATTGTAGCTGTAGTTACCTTGACTACTTACGAAACCACCAGCGCAGGTTAAAAATCGCTTAAGCTGGCTTTGTGCATGGTGAAAACGCCCCGCACTACCCCAACCATAAGAACCACCGAAGATCGCTTCATTGCCGTGCTCGTTACGAGTGGATTTAACCGCTTTACTGATCAGGTCGAAGGCTGTTTCCCAAGACACTTCAACAAAAGGTTCTTGACCTCGTGTGTTGTTTTTATGTTGTGGGCCATTCTCAAGATAGCTCTTGCGAACAGCCGGCTTCTTTATTCTGGCTGAGCCATATAGAGAGCTGTGCATGTTGTCATTAATAGGAGAAGGATCCGTATCAAGTGGATGTGCACTGACGCGAACTAATTTGCCGTCCTTGACCTCTGCAATCCCTGCCCCCCAGTGACTGGAGGTTGTGTACTTTTTCGTCATATTGTTACTTAGTTAAGTGATGAGAACATCGCTTCACCGCAGTGTTGGCGAGCAACGCTTGTCATAGGTGCCAAAAGGTAGGCTTTGGATGAAGTTTACCCTTGTGGAACACGATTGTTCCAGACCTGATTCAGGATATTTAAGAATACGTTATTACCAATAGCCGATATTCGTGAGTACAGACCGGACAAAAGCGAAATACATTACGGGGTTCATGCAAGCTTAGACGGTTTAGAGTTAACCAAGCAAAGCGAGGGTTGCCAGAACGACAAATGACAAGTCATTTACACGTAAGGCGTAAATGACTTGTTGTTACGTGAGGTCTAGCTTAATACAGGTTCTGCATCAACAGCCTCTTTTTCGTTATCAGCTTTTTTTGGTGACACTTTTAACTGATGCATACGTTGAATCTCTTGAGCAGTGAATTGTCCATAGTCTTCATTCATATATTTAAAGGTCTTCATCAACATAAAGCTCACCAGAACAAGTAAGGGTGCTGCAAATATCAATATCGCAGATTGCATAGAGCCTACTGGTGCTTTCACTATGATGAATACAGCTGGAATCGCGATAATAACCAGACACCAGAAGATCTTCAGCATTCTTGCTGGGTTCTTATCTTTATCGAGCACGTGTTGAGTTTGACAAGCAACGGTAAACACAGAACCATCCAACGTGGTAACCAACAATAAGAAGGTGGATACAATAAATACAACCAGAATCAGTGATGAGAAAGGCAATGTGTTTAGCGCTTCTACAATCGATTGGCTGGCTTGGCCATCAGATACCATTTGGCTAATGTTCACCTGTTTGTCTAGCTGAGTTTTCATCATGAATGAACCCACGATAGAAAATAGGATTGTAGTGCCGACAGTACCGCCTCCCACCATACAAGCGATGACTTCACGCAGTGTGCGTCCCTTCGATACTTTTGTGATGAAAATACACATCAAAGGAATGAAGATCATCCAGTAAGCCCAGAAGTAAGCGGTCCAGTTTTGAGGGAACTTGTCTTGAGTAATTGCATCTGTATAAAGGCTCATATGGATGAAATTAGACGCCCACAAACTGATCGAAGTGCTGGTATTCTCCAAGATAAACAGAGTCGGACCAAAAATAAGGATGTAAATAACCAAAGCAATTAGGAAATAAGTTCCAGAGCTTGAGATGTTTTTCATCCCTTTCTCGATACCGACAAAAGAGCTGACAATAAGCAAAGCAGCAACAATACCGAGCATTCCAAGTTTAAGCATCAGGGTGTCTTGCAATCCAGTTAATTGCGCCACTGCCGCAGACACGATTGGCACACCCAAAGCAAGTACGATAATCAGGCCAAAAACTAAAGCAATAGGGTAAGTAATATCGATGATACGACCAACGACCTTACCTACCGCTTGGTTTTGAATCATGCCTTTTATGATATCGCTGATTTTTAGCGATGGATTTTTGCGAACATAGTAAGAATACATGATAGGCACAGCGCTGATAGCATAAAGCGCCCAAGCCGTAATACCCCAGTGGTGTAAAGAGTAAGTGACTGCCCATTCATGCGCTGTCACCGATCCCGCTTCAATGGCAAATGGTGGTGTTTTAATGTAGTACGACCACTCCAAGAACGCCCAATAAACAGTACCTGAGCCTACACCGGCCAAAGCCATCATAGTAATGTAAGCAAAATTGGAGTATTCCGGTTTTTCATTACCCATTCGAATGTTGCCGTATTTGCTCACCATTAAGTAAACCGAGACAACGACCATGGCAAAACCGAACCATAAGATAGGGGTACCGAGGTTGTAAGCAATCATGGTAAATATATCACCAGCGATGCTAATAGCGCGCTCAGTATCTGTTAGGAAGAAGACTGATAGCCCACTTATAATGATCAAAGAGATTAAGACCGTAGTTCGGTCAAAGTTGCTAGAGTTGTAAGTTTCCATAGAGGACTCCTTGTTATTCTCCCCACACCTCTGAGAGGAGAACAACTGTTTCACGTCAATTTTGTTTTAATTATTCGAATACATAGGTAGCGATCGATGCTTCTTTTACAGCGTCCCAATCCATCTCAACGCCTAAACCATTACCCTCTGGTGCGTGAACAAAACCGTCTCGGTCTGTTCGGATTTGAGTTTTAGAAGCAAGCTCGAAGCTTTCGTATGGATAAAACTGTTCGAAGAACTTACAGTTATTGTGTGCAAGGGCGACATGTAGGTTGGCCGCTTGCGTAATGGTGTAACCCATACTCTGTATTTCTAAGTTTTTAGAGTGGCCTTCAGCGATTGCGAAACACTTATTAAGCGGAGTAATGCCGCCACAAACTGTTGCGTCTTGACGAACATCTGACCAAAAACCATTGCCTAACGCATAAGTCACTTCTTGAAGCGTCAGTAGACAATTGCCATGGCTTGATATTTCTAGGTCTGTTTTATCGACTAAACGTTGATAGGTTTTGTAGTCATAGTCGGAAACCGGCGCTTCTAACCACTCCCAATCGTAACTTTCCATCAGCTTAGCCATCTTCATTGCTTCTGCTGGTGTATAGAAAGTGGCCGTATCGAGCATGAATCGAATACCAGTCTTGCCGTATCGCTCTTGAATCGCGTTTACCAGTTTTACGTCTTTTTCATATACGCAGTAGCAATGAAGTTTTATTGCGGTAAATCCGTGCTCAATACAGCCATCAACATATGGGAAGTATTCTTCAACCGTGTCGAACATAGGAGTAGATGCATAAGACTTCATTTTATGGCGTGCGCCACCTAGCAGCATATATAGTGGCATGCCCGCTTTCTTACCTTTGATGTCCCATGCAGCAATATCAATGGGTGACTTGGCTGGCAGACCACCCCAAGAACAACGCGCGCCTAACCATGTGTTAAGTTCATCCGTCATTAATGGATTTTTTCCGATTAACCCAGGCACAATGGTACGCATAGCTTCAATGATGCAACGGTCAAAATCGTTCTCTGTATAGCTGATAGTCGCACCAACACCTTCGGTTCCATCGTTACAAATAATACGCACGATGTTGTTGGTATAGAGTAGCGGCTCTTGGTTGTCGGCCCAAGGGATCGGTGGAGCATCGCGATCGGCTACAGCATAGAGCTCAACTCGTTTGATCACAGTATCTTTCATTGGGTTTTCTCCTTATAAAGCGCTGCCATTTTTAATCATGACTGCGCGGATTTCCTCGCCCGTAAGGTCGCGGATTCGTCTATTCTCGTTAATTGCTTTTACAGCTGCGATTCCTGCTGCGTGCCCATACTCAAAACATTGCGCCGTTACTCGTGCCGATGCGAGAGCCTCATGTTCAGCACTCAAGCAGCGTCCCGCGGCGATAATGTTTTCACCAACGATCGGGACCAACGTGTTGTAAGGTACGTCGTAGTAGTCATTGATCAACCAATGCAGTTTTGGTTTGTCGCCTGAGTGCAGTTCAATTGGCCAAGGTGTGCGACAGATACCATCTTTTCGCTTGTTGCAATTGATAACATCATCATTAGTTAGCGTCTCGACACCAACGATGGAGCGTGTTTGTCGGATGCCGACCTCAACACCAGTATCGACAACGTAGGCATTTTCACAGCCGGGAACAAAGTGGTTTAGGAAGCGGGCATAATCACGAACTTGACGACGACCAAAAACTTCAGCTTCTGTAAAGTCTTTAGGGTCAATCACATTCAACATGCGGCCGTCTTGTCCGGCGAGGCGCGTTGCGTTGACCATAAGTTCGCCTGGTCGAGTGGTTGGAAAAATCCAAATTTTATGACGTGGTAAGGTGTATTCACCGCTCTTGTTGGCAGCGAGAATGTTTTCGGTCACTTTTGGCGGGCATATCGTATCTTCGCCGTAGTAGTCCAAATATTTCTCCATATCGACATCGGCAATACGAAAGAACATCGTCGGGTTTTGGATACGACCTTGATCACCGAAGTAGTAGTCCATACCTGCGCGAGCAATTACCGCAGCATCACCGGATGCATCAACGATCATGTTGCTAAGGATGATACTTTGACCAGCATTGGATTCGATGACTACACCTTTGAACGCATCTTTTTCCATGATCACACCCGTGACTGATGTATGGAAAAGAGTCGTAACACCAGCATCTTCAAGTAGATCGTCGGCGACTTCACGCCATATCAAAGGGTCATGGGTAACAGTAAATGTCTTTCCATATTTTTGAGGTTCAGTGACTCCATTGCGTTTCTTCAACTCTTGACGGAACCGCTCAGTGAATCCGAATACTACTTGTTCAGGTTGAGCATTCTCTTCGTCTGAAGCCATGAACATACCGCAAATGGTACCCGACAAACCGGCTACTGCTGCTCCACCACAAAAGCCGTATCTTTCAACTAACCAGGTGTCTTTCCCCATAGAGCCAGCTGTTTCAGCAGCAGCTACCCCAGCAGCACCACCACCGATCACTAGTACATCAACTTCAGCCAAAATTGGCAGATCCGGTACTTGTTCAAAACGACGAACAATTTTCCAATCTTTCATACTTACCTCACTAATAGATAACTGATGTTCATCTGATATATCAGTTGTGTGTTTGAAATATATTCCCTTTTTTTTGTGGTACAATAGCGAAACTGGTTATCGTGAGATCGCTCACTAAAAAATTGATCAAAGGAATAGCGCGTAGAATGTCCATAAACAACGCAAATAAGACTGATGTGGCTTATAACCAATTGGAAAGAATGATTATTTTCCGAGAGCTGGAACCTGGAAGTATGGTGAGTGAAAAGCAGCTTGCCGAAGGAATGGATCTTGGTCGGACGCCAGTAAGAGAAGCTCTTCAACGTCTATCATACGAACGCATGGTAGAGATCCATGCTCGCAGAGGGATCCAAATCCCACCTATTTCGGTCGAAAGTCAGCTTAAGATTCTTGAGGTTCGCCGTGATATCGAAGCCTTGTGTGTAAAATATGCGTCTGCGAGAGCTAGTGTCGAAGAGAAACAGCAAATGTTGATACTTGCAGACAAGCTTGAGGAGTGTGCGAAAAACCAAGACGACCTAAAATATGCGACGCTACTGAAAGAAATCCACATTTTATTAGTCAAAGCGGCAGCAAATGAGTATCTGCAGTTAGCAATGGCTCCTCTTCAAGGCCTATCACGCCGCTTTTGGTTTGCCTACAAAAATCAAGATTCTGATCTTGTAGATGCCTCATCTCACCATGCTGCTGTATTGAGAGCGGTAAGCCATACTGATGCAGAAGAGGCCGTCGCTGCATCACACCGCTTGAACGATTACCTAACAGACATGGCGTATAGAAGTATTACGGCAAGAAAATAACGCCTAAAAACACCAAAGCGGTACAAATTTTACTAAGGGCCTTTCAACCTTAGAGAAAAATTCACAGAAATACCGTCACATTTCGCCCAACATGTATTAGTGTCAGCTGTTGGGCGTTTATGGAGCGCCTGTAGGAGGAAATATTTTGTCGCGGTGAGATTTCGAGGTTAGCAATCTTCATATCCTTAAAATCAACATCCCACGTCTCTTATTGCTTAAATGTTCATATAGCGATCAAACCATTCAATCATCTGCTCTGGGTGGTCACCACAGTAGTTGTAGCCAAAAACAGTTCGGTTATCCCTACCCTTTATTCGATTCACTTTCCAACACTTAAAAACACACCTGATCTTAACCGCAAAGTAAAACGTAACTGGTTGCCTAAAAAGGGAAGAAAATTCTATGGCCACCGTTTATGTAAGCATCGGCAGTAACATTGACCGAGAACATCACGTTACAGCGTCTCTTAAAGCACTAGAGGATCGGTTCGCTCCTCTACGGGTTTCTAGGTTTTACGATTGTGTACCTGTTGGATTTGAAGGGGACAATTTCCTTAACCTTGTCGTCGGCTTTGAATGCGCTCTTCCAGTTGCTGAACTATCAAGCATTCTACGTCAAATCGAATTGGAGAATGGTCGCCAGCGTGAGACCAAAGCGTATGCACCACGAACAATGGATATCGACATCCTTCTCTACGACGATTTGGTAGGCATCATTGACGGAGTAGAACTGCCTAGAGGTGAAATCACCGAATACGCTTTTGTGCTTCGACCACTTGTCGATATAGCTGCTCAAAAACGCCACCCTACTCTCGACACTTCCTATCAGCAGCTCTGGGATAACTTCGACCAATTGAGCCAGAAAACCGTCCCTATCCCTTTTGAGCTCGATTTCACATATCGCCTGTAAACATTTTGATAAGAACACTGACTACTGAGTCGCCCGAGTTTTATTGATCTTTTCTCAAAACAAGCACGTAACTGACTTCACTTTCTAAGGATTGGACACTGTTATGAACCACAACGCCATTATCACTATTACAAACCTCCGACTAAGAACCTATATCGGCTTCAACGAAGAAGAGAAAACCAAGCAACAAGACATCGTTATCAACGCAGAAATCCACTATCCAGCAAACAACTTGTGTCTCTCTGATGATGTGGATAATGCGCTAAATTACAAAAACATTTGTAAGAAGATCATCCAGCACGTCGAGTCTGGACGGTTCCTGCTTATAGAAAAATTAACCAGCGATGTGCTCGGAATCTGTATCGACCATTCATGGGTTCGATACGCTCAAGTGAGAATTGATAAACCTCACGCACTTCGTTTTGCGGATTCCGTTTCTCTCACCCTGAGCTATGAAGCAGACCAAGACAACAATTCATAAGGAGCGAGGCAATGTTAACCACAGAAGCAGAAAAAGTAAGAGAAGCTTTGCTCGCCAAAGGGCTTGAAACGCCAATGACACCGAGCGAAATGAACAGTGATCAAAAGTACAATCGCATCAAAGGGCTGCTAACGGAAGTAGTGAGCACACTAGGATTGGATTTAACCGATGACAGTCTCGCTGAAACGCCACACCGCATAGCCAAGATGTACGTACACGAGATATTTTCAGGGCTCGACTACAATAACTTCCCAAAAATCAGCGTCATAGACAACAAAATGTCCGTCGATGAGATGGTTAAAGTGTCCGACATCGACTTAACCTCGACGTGCGAGCATCACTTCATCACCATCGACGGCCTAGCACAAGTCGCCTATATCCCTGAGTCTAAAATACTGGGGCTATCGAAAATCAATCGTATTGTTCGCTTCTTTGCTCAGCGCCCGCAGGTTCAAGAGCGTCTAACTCAACAAATCCTTGTCGCGATACAAACTCTGGTTGAAACAGAAAATGTTGCCGTAACCATCAAAGCCACTCACTACTGCGTGAAATCGAGAGGCGTTATGGATGCTAACTCTGAAACCACGACAACCGCGTTGGGCGGTATCTTCAAAGCTAACCCTCAAGCCAGAGCTGAGTTCTTAAGATGAGTGAGACGATTCTAATAACTGGCGTGGGCAAACGACTAGGGTTCACGCTGGCGCAGCAACTTTTGTCAGATGGGTATAAAGTGATCGGGACTTACCGAAGCGACTATCCTCAATTGCAACAGCTGCGCGACTGTGGGGCTGACTTACAACAGGTCGACTTTTATCAGCAAAGCAACCTAGAGGATTTTCTTCATTACGTTGGTCAGGAGTACAAGATACTTCGAGCTGTCATACATAATGCCTCCGACTGGAAACCAGAAAACAAAGACAACCCGAGTGAGAACGCCTCACAAATCATGAACCAGATGATGACGGTACACGCGAGCGTGCCCTATCTTGTCAATTTAACGCTCAAAGACCAATTGATGGCTAGTGACAAAACTTCAGACATCATCCATATCAGTGATTACGTTGCGGAGAAAGGCAGCAAAAAACACATCGCTTACGCCGCAAGTAAAGCCGCGCTCAACAACCTAACGCTTTCGTTTTCTGCCATGCTTGCTCCGAAGGTAAAAGTAAACACCGTCTCTCCGGCTATGATTAAGTTCAATGATCATGATGACGATGCTTACAAAGCCAAAGCTCTACAAAAAGCTTTGATCCCTGCAGAGGCCGGCTTTGAAGAAATTGTAGATGGCATCAAGTATGTGTTGGCCAGTCACTACATGACAGGAAGAACCTTGCACCTTGATGGTGGCAGACACCTGAAGTAAAAGGTTGGCCTTCTTCTAGATTCACTCCCCCCGCTAGAGCTTCAAAATCTCTAGTGGTAGAGCCCATATATCGCACTCTACTTGTTCAACTCGCGCTCACCACTCTGGTTAAACTAAGCCCATAACGTGACAAACTTCACATTTATACCAATTCATCTCCTGAATTGCGCGCGCTGTATTAAACGCGACTCATATTAAACTTCGCTTGAATCCACCTAACTCTTTGGGGTTTGAGCGTTCAAACAAAAAATTCAAACAAATGTTTAAATTCATCGATTTTTGGAGCGATTTTCCACTCATTTAACAGGATGACTTTCGCTTTGATCTTGATCAATATGTTAACTGTTGCGCAACATTTCGAACGATAACTTGCATTAGAAGTGAATATTCACTTCCCCCATTTGCTTAGTACAAGGAATGAAACTATGTCTACTCAGGAAACCTTTAAAGCCTTCACTTCACAGCTAGAGTCTGTAACTAACCCGTTCTACAACTTCAATCAGCTAGTGACTAAAAACATCGAGACACTGACCAAGATTCAACTTGATAGCCTACAAGCATACAGCGCGCTTGGTAATGAATCTTTGCAAAGCCTCGCATCATTAAAGCAACCGCAAGACATCCCTGCTTACGGCTCAAAACAAATGGAAGTCGCGAGCAAAATCTCACAGCAGCTAATGGAAGATAGCCAAAAGCTGACCCAACTTGGTCAAGATTTTAAATCTGCCGCTGATGAACTGACGGCTTCTGCGGTTAAAACCGCGAAAAGTGCTTAATTTATTGTTTGTCGGTTGATGGCGAAGCTCAACGGTAAGCATCGCCATCTCTCAGCATCACTTCTTACAAGGATGTCAGAATGGAAAATAAATCGCCCTTTGAAGGTATGATGGATCTTATGTCCCAATATGGGCAAGCATGGATGGACAACCTAGGTCAGCCAACACAATCCACATTGATGAAAACCCAATCAGAAGACTTTACAAAGTGGGCAAACTCAATGGTGCAGAACCCAACCAATATGGTTGAACAGCAGATGAATTGGTGGACTCAACAAGTCAATTTGCTCAACGATTGTATTCTTGGCAATCAAGAACAAACCAAAGAGACCGATCGCCGTTTCCGTGACCCTTCTTGGAACGACACACCGCTTTATCGCTACATCAAAGAGAGCTACAAACTCGCCTGTGACAACATTCAGCAATCAGTAGAAAACAGTGAGGGTTTGGATGACGAGACCAAAACGCGCCTCTCATTTTTCACTCGCCAGTACCTCAATGCCATGTCGCCAAGCAACTTTGTTGCGACTAACCCCGAGATACTCAAGCTGACCATGGACAGTAACGGTGAGAACCTTATCCAAGGAATGAAGCAATTTCGTAAAGACTTGGAGCAAAGTGCCGACATCCTCAACATTCGCATGACGGATAAGAACCAATTCACCTTAGGTGAGAACATTGCTTCGACTCCAGGGAAGATCGTGTTCCAAAATGAGATGTTTGAGCTGATTCAATACAAGCCAACTACAAAGCAAGTCTATAAACGCCCGACACTGATCGTGCCGCCCTTCGTGAACAAGTATTACATCATGGACGTTAACCCTGAGACCTCTTACGTGAAATGGTTAGTCAGCCAAGGTCACACGGTGTTTATGATCTCTTGGGTAAACCCGAACGCACAAATGCGAGATGTCGACTTCGGCAACTACGTTACTCAAGGCGTGTTACCCGCGCTTGACGCAATTGAAAGTGTCACTGGTGAGCGCGAAGTCAATGGCATTGGCTACTGCATTGGTGGCACAACCTTAGTCGCGGCCATGGCTTATCTTTCAGGAAAACGCCGCAAGCAACGTATTAAGTCAGTCACGCTACTCACCACCATTCTCGACTTCACTAAACCCGGTGAACTAGGTGTGTTCATCAATGATCCAATCATCAGCAGCATTGAAGCACAAAACAACCAACGCGGTTATATGGACGGTCGCCAAATGGCGGTGTCATTCAGTCTGCTCCGTGAAAACAGCCTGTATTGGAACTACTACATCTCTAACTACTTGAAAGGCGAAAGCCCTATAGCGTTTGACCTACTCTACTGGAACTGTGACAACACCAACGTGACTGCTGCGACCCATAACCAGCTACTACGTCAGTGCTACCTTGAGAATCGACTCGCCAAAGGCGAACTGGTGATTGATGGCGTGACTATCGATTTGGGTAAGGTTAAGTCACCCGCCTACTTCCTATCTGCCATTGATGATCATATCGCCCTGTGGGATGGCAATTTTGAAGGCACTAAACTATTAGGTGGAGACAACAAGTTTGTCCTCACTGAGAGCGGGCACATTGCTGGGCCAATGAATCACGCCGACTCAAATAAATATGGCTTCTGGACCAACGACAACAACGACCAAGCTCCTTCTCAATGGCTTGCAAGTGCTGACAAACATCAAGGCTCATGGTGGGCGCATTGGCAAACTTGGGTTGATGAGCGTAACTTCTCTGAAATGATTGAAGCTCGTGAACTTGATGGTGAACTCGACGCGCCAGGTGAATACGTGAAACAACGCATTCAAGATGTCATCGTACAAGAAGCAAAAATGGAAAAGGAGTCCGCATAATGAAGCCAGAAATCGGCCAGACTGCCACCATAGAAAAGACCCTAGATAAACAAACCGTCGAAGCGTTTGCGAGTGTCTCAGAGGACCACAACCCAATCCATTTAGATGAAGATTTCGCTAAAACCACTCAATTTGAGCGCCCAATCGTACATGGCATGCTGGCATCTAGCCTTATCTCTGGCCTATTGGCCTCAAAAGTACCCGGAGCTGGCAGCATCTATTTAGGGCAATCCTTGAAGTTTGTTCGCCCTATCTTTGTAGGCGAAACCGTCACAGCCAAAGTGGAAGTGACTAGCGTACGCGACGACAAACCCATCGCAGTGATATCGACTCAGGTATTGAACGCAAACGGTGAAATCGCAGTCGACGGTGAAGCAACGGTGATGTACTGCGTTTAACCCTCAAACGAAGAGTTAAGCTCTACATTCAGCGCATCTAGTTGGTTGAAGAAACAATCAATGGGTGCTGCTGGATGGCTTATGTCAAGTCAGACAAACTCATTTCCAAATATCGACAGTGCCCTGTTCCTATTTAACATTCGAACTCATGCCACAGTCTTTAAGAGTTTTCCTCTACCAAGACTCTCACGCCTTTCTGATTCTATGTTCCTAACTAAATCATCATGAGATACCACTATTTGCAAATATATATTTCTAGTAATATTTCAATAACAAAGAGCTAGACAGAAGAGCCCTATATTTGCGTATAGAAACTTTCTGTTTAAGTGCTTTCAGATTATGCCTAAAGGGAAGACTATGGAAAGTATCATCAAACAAGCCATCGAACTACGGAAAGAGTCTAAGTACCAAGAGTCGAGAGCATTACTTAAAACACTATTAAACGATGAAACTTTTGCTGCTAAAGCTCACTTGCAGATTGCGTGGTCATACGACAATGAGGGCAAAGAGCAAGAAGCGGTCGAGCATTATCTATCTTCTCTTTCAGGGTCATTATCGTCGGTAGAAAGGTTTGATGCTTTGTTTGGGCTAGCAAGTACTTATCGCAGTCTAGGTATGTACTCGCAGGCACTAACCTACTTCGAGCAAACGTTAAGCGAGTACCCCAATTCTGTTGAAGTTCAGCCTTTCTATGCGATGTGTCTTTACAGCTTGGGTCGCCATAAAGAAGCAACATCATTACTGCTTGAGCTTTTAGTATCAACCACAAACAGTTACGCCATTAAAGAGTATCAGCGTGCCATTTCTTTATACGCTTAAGATTTAGATAGAACGTGATGAATCGAAACCCAGCCATGCTAACTCAAGTACTAGCCCTAGCTTGAAGTACTGCTCATGGCGTACAGAATGGAATTCGCGCGCCAAGTATCAAACCAATTCGTCTTCTTAGAAAAGGGAATATTGATAGAAAAAACGCCCCCGAAAAATTCTTTACTCACCCAGACTCAACGCGTGTAAGGCAGTTTTTGAACCTAGACGCTTAATAAACGACTAAACCAGAACACTCATCGGATAGTTCTTAGCTGGAGCACTTTCTGC
This sequence comes from Vibrio sp. R11-SG3-ISO9, assembly GCF_059834255.1. NCBI lineage: Bacteria > Pseudomonadati > Pseudomonadota > Gammaproteobacteria > Vibrionales > Vibrionaceae > Vibrio > Vibrio sp. R11-SG3-ISO9. The sequence goes on along the minus strand of NZ_JCBDGU010000057.1, from coordinate 166,670 downwards.
GTTGAAAGTGCCCCAAAGTTTGTTAGAACAACGGAAATAAGGCTGATGAGTCAGCCTCTTTAATGGCTCGTTTGGGGGCTGTTTTCCTAGGAGAGCTTTGGCCTCGATTACGTTTTTGTTGCTCGTCAAATTTCAGAACATTACCTAATCGCTTGTTATCGACCTACTTGAGCTTAAATCACTTAAGCGTCCTGTGCGACTTTTAAAACGACTCGGCCTTGCTTCCCTTGATTACTTAAACGTTTAAAAGCTGCTTCGTAATCAGAGAGGTCGTAAACACTATCGACGTATACTTGCAGCTCTGATTGTTCAACCCATTTTGCAATTTTAGTCAATTTTTGATGATCACCTTTACTAACCATCAGGTACTTCATTTTTTTTGAACTGAAAAGATTTGTCACAAAGCCTAAGATCTGTTTATCGGGTTCAAGTGGTATAAATTGGCCGTTATCTGCAAGAACGGGTTTAACTTCTTTAAATTGCTTTTTATTAGACAGATCTAGAAATACATCAAATTTGGTTTGTAATTCATTAATGTCTGTTTCTTTATAGTTATAAACTTCATCAGCGCCCAGTTGTAAGAGAAAATCTTTCTGACCTGGCCCCGCAATGGCAGTGGTATGAGCGCCTAAGATCTTTGCAATCTGAACTGCATAAACTCCTAGTCCTCCTGAAGCACCATTAATTAAAAGCTTTGTGCCAGATTGCACATCACTCACCTCAGTTAACGCGGTTAAGGTAGTTAGTGCGCCTAAAGGTAAAGCTGCCGCTTGTTCAAAATTCAGATTTTCTGGCATTAAGGCAATATAATCGGTATTGATGCAGATATATTCTTGATGGGTTTTCATGCCTTTCAGCAAATCAACATATCCAAAAACCTTATCGCCTTCTTTAAAATTTCCAGCCCCTTTTTCAACAACGCCAGAAAACTCCAACCCCGTTCTTACCTCATGGAAGCCACCTAATAACTTCAGGTATAAGTCATATTTTCCGTTTATAAAGTCAATATCGGTGGGATTAACCGAGGCAAATTGTACTTTGACTAAAACTTCGTTTTCTTTAGGAGTCGGGATATCAATGTTGGTATTAAGGGAAGTCTTTTTATTGCTTGTTGTAATTCCTTTCATCATTCTTCGCTCCGATGGTTATTTGAATATAGCTTAACGAATGACATAGATTCCCTTACCAAGGTTCTGCCACACTCAAGTGGTCAACACTATTACTGGAAGCACCATGTCTAATCTGTCTTATTGCGCACCAATTGGGTCAGTTGACCCAATTCCCATCATGCTAAAGATTATGAATTAACCTGTCAATGAGTTTGTGGGTCGATTGACCCAAAAGTGCAAGTTGGTATAATTTGAGTTTGCGACAAAGATCTAGCTATATGGGGATATACGATTGAACAACCGTAGTATTGCAACGAGAAACCAGATTATGGAAGCCACTTTAGCTATCTTGAAAGTCTCTGGTGTAGAAGGGGTGACGATGAGAAAAGTGGCTTCAATGGCAGGTAAGAGTCTTAACAATGTCCAGCATCACTTCAAGAATAAAGAGACATTGTTGAATAACTTAGCGGATTTTTACTTTGCGCAATGCTATGAAGATATTGCACAGTTCTCACCCAGCAATCGAGTAGACGAGCCGAAACAAGTGCTTTATGAGTTTGTCCTGTTCATTTTAGGGCAATCTGAGCACATTAGTGATGCGTGCCTTGTTTTTAGAGAGCTTTGGGCTGTGGCTACTCGAAACTCAGAACTTGAGGATAAACTCAATCAATTTTACGTATCTTCAGTGGATAGAGCTTGTATCTTTTGGAGTGACTATGACAGAGCAAATGCAGAAAAAGCAGCATCACTGCTCCTGCCTTATGTTGAGGGTTACTCTATTCAGCACAAAGCCTTGCCTCTTGATAAAGAACAGATGGCTGAACTACTCTCAGAAACGCTTCACACTCTGTTGACTCAACCCGTTAATGATTAGGGCGGTGGTATTCACATGGATGTGGCTGTTTCTTCTACTCTGCTAAGTCATTGCTATTATCACTAAATTACTCCTGCCACTCAGAGAAATGGTCGAGTAAGAAGTCGATAGCAAGTCTTGCTCTTAACGGTAGGAAATGTCGATTCTGATACACAATCCAGCTGCTATTACCACTGCCCCAGTACGGTTCTAGAATGGGAACTAAACGACCAGATAAAATTGCTTCACTAAAGCTACTTTTAGGCAGATACGCTATGCCTAGCCCCTCTTCACAAGCTTGCAAAACAGTATGGACATTATTACTTTTCCACCGCCCTTGAACTTTCACTTCATCTAAGGGTTTATCATCTTCTTCAAATAGCCAAACATCTTTATTGGAGATAATACAATTGTGATGCCTCAATTGTTCAGGGTGAGTCGGTAAACCATGCTCATCAATGTAACTCTGGCTTACAGCTGCCATCATTGGTCGTTCGACTAGCTTTCTAGCGACAAGTCCTGAATCACTCAGTCGTCCGTAACGAATCGCAAAGTCGAAGCCATCTTCAATAAAGTTCACCATGCTGGTATTGAAGTTTAATTCGACCGTGAGGTTGGGATGTTGCTTGGCAAATTCCATCAAAGCAGGCGCGACATAGTTTTCAGAAAATGCACCAGCAGCGCTTACTCGAAGCACACCACGCAATTGCGTCTGCTGGGTGGTGAGTTGCTCATTAGCTTGTTGAAGTCCAAGTACTAACTCTTTGCACTGTTGGTAATAGGCTTCCCCCTCTTCCGTTAAGCTCACCATTCTTGTCGAACGGGCTAATAACGCAACGCCTAGTCGTTTTTCTAACCTTGTGACTTGGCGACTGACGTGGCTAGTACTGCAACCTAAATGTTTCGCTGCAGCAGAAAACCCCAAGCTTTCTGCAACCGTAACAAACTCGTTAATACCTTCAAAACTCTCCATATTCACCTTTGCTATTTGGCAATAATGTTTTCCTGAATAAACGTATTATCACTTAAATTCAAAATAATTAGTATAAAGGCGTTTAATAAGAAAACACTAAGAGTTAAGGAAAGCACCATGAGTGAAATTTTATCGTCAGGCAACGTTGCATTGGTCACAGGCGCTAGCAGCGGAATCGGCGCTGCTACTGCCCGACACTTGGTTGCTCGTGGACTACGTGTGATTGGCACTGGACGCAGCCTTGAGCGACTAAAAGAGCTGGCTGATGAGCTAGGTGAGTCTGGACTGATGATCGAACTCGACGTTCGTAACGAAGACGCTGTCGCTGCCGCATTAGCTGACTTACCCGCCGAGTGGCGTGAGATTAATATTCTAGTAAACAATGCCGGCCATGATGCTGGCGGCTGGCAGGAATTTCAGGATCTCGACCGTACGGCAAGTGATGATGTAATCAACACCAACGTCACTGGCCTGATCCGCATGACATCACATGTTATACCAGGGATGCTCAATCGAAACCGGGGTCATATCGTTAATATAGGGTCGATCAGCTCTTTCACGCCTTATCCGAAATCAGCAGTCTACTGCGCCAGTAAATTTGCCGTAGATGGCTTTACCCAATCCCTACGTATGGACATGGCTAACACCGCTATCCGCGTAACACAGATCGACCCCGGGGTAGTGCTGACTGGATTCCAATTAAGCCGCTACAAGGGTGATCAAGCTGCGGCGGACGCTTTTATTGATAGCTATCCGACCGGACTAACACCGGACGATGTCGCACGCGCTATTTGTTTTTCACTGGAACAACCACCTGGCGTGATGATAGACCGAATTGTACTACAGCCTACGCAAGGAGCCTGAGCCACATAGCTGGAGTGCGTAAAACAATATTGAGAGGTTAAAATGAGTCAATTATTTAGTGCCGAAAAAATCGGAGAACTCAATCTTACAAACCGCATAGTTATCGCACCAATGTGTCAATACTCTGCCGAATCTGGACAGGCTAGTGCTTGGCACCGCATACACTATGGTTCACTGGCAACTTCTGGCGCAGGATTGCTGATTATGGAGGCGACAGCTGTTGAACCAATTGGCCGTATTTCAGCGGGAGATTTAGGACTGTGGGATGACATGACAGAAGCCGCATTACAAAGCGTTTTGTCTGATGTTCGCGCCTGGTCCCCCATTCGTATAGGGATTCAACTATGTCATGCTGGGCGGAAGGGCTCTTCTCATTTGCCTTGGGAGGGAGGGCATAAATTGCAGTTGAGTGAAGGTGGCTGGCAAACTGTTGCTCCTTCCGCGTTGGGCTTTACTGAGCAAGACGAAACGCCAGAGTCACTCGACTTAGCGGGTATTGTGCGTATCAAACAAGCGTTTGTTGAAAGCGCACTTCGTGCAGTACGTACAGGGATTGAACTAATAGAAATTCATGCGGCACACGGGTATCTACTCCACCAATTTCTTTCTCCATTAAGTAACCAGAGGCAGGACCAATATGGTGGTTCGCTGGAGAATCGCTTACGCTTCCCACTTGAAGTATTTGAAGCTGTGCGCGAAGCCATACCTTCTTCAATTCCGGTTGGAGTTCGGCTTTCGGCAACTGACTGGATTGATGGCGGCTGGGATCTTGAGCAGTCGATTGTGTTCGGTCAGCAACTGGAACAGCTAGGTTGTGACTATCTGCATGTTTCCAGCGGTGGGCTTTCGCCGTTGCAATCCATCGACGTAAAACCAGGTTATCAGCTTCCGTTCGCTAGTGCCATTCGTCAACAAGTTACGATCCCGGTAATTGGCGTAGGTCTAATCACCGAACCACAGCAGGCTGAAGAAGTAGTTAAACAAGGGGATGCAGATTTGGTTGCATTAGGCCGCACAGTACTTTTTAACCCGCACTGGCCGTGGCAAGCTGCCGTTGCGCTCGGCGCTCAGGTTCAGGCCCCTCCTCAGTATTTGCGTTCTGAACCACATGGCTCGAAAGGCACGCTTGTTTTACCTTAATTATTTAACTGCTCAACATACTGAGTCGTTAATCTATCTAGGAACATACCTTCAATTAAGTTTATTTTCTGATCTAACTTATAATTTTCGATTTATAAATAATTACGCTGAGGGTAATTATTTAATTCGTTTACATATGCTGACAAGCTGAAAATGAATTTAGTTGCAATGAATTTACGTGGTAACCATGCTGGTAGCTCATCAGCAATTAAGTAGAAACTCTAACGAGCTTTTGTCCAGAGGTGTGCTGAAGCCGATCACGGCAAACACACCTTTGCCCTATTGTAAGTTATAGAATTTTTGCGTGATTGTTTGAACATAGGTATTTGGGCTATTCATTCTAGTCTGAGTAATGTCTATCGAACTGACACTCGCAGATGGAGCCACATCAAAAGATTTGAGCACGCCTTAATAGACAAGGTACTCCAATTTACCACTCCGGTTGCAGCATTATTTGCAATTAATAAGTAGAGGTTACTGCTTGAGTGCCTCTTGTAACATCTCTTTCAATTCAGTTGAGCTTTTAGCCTCTTTAACACAGTCTAAAGTCGCTTTATATCCAATTTTTGACTTGACCCGCACGACGAGTGGCACCAAGGCAGACTCATTGCGCGATTGTGTCTCTGAGTTAACTTCTATTCCGAAAATACACTTTTCAGTGAGTACCGAGATTCCCTTTTCTAGGTGATCTATGGCATCGAGTAGATTGGTAATCAGTAGCATTCCCCACGGGTTATAATCTAACTCTCCATGGATGTGTGCTTGTTTAGACGAATAGCAATGTCCTTGAGCCTGCATAGCAGACTGAATGGCAAACTCGGGAATCGTAGGATTTACTTTTCCTGGCATAGCACTTGAACCAGCCTGTACCGCTGGAAGCGTAATTTCTGATAAACCGCCCTCGGGACCGGAAGACATTAAACGCAGGTCTTTCGCTATCTTGATAATAAAGCCCGCTAAGTTCTCTACCTGACTCACACAATGAATTTGAGCATCAAATGATTGGCTGGATTGAAATAAGTTATCGCTCTTGCGAAGCTCTATACTGGTAACGTCTGAAAGTACTGCGATACAACGCTCGGCATAAGCCGTTGAGCAGTCCCCACTTCGCCCAATAATATTACCGCTTAAATTAACAGCCTGAAGGTCATTGCGACACGCTTTAAGGTGCATTTGATAGGTGCGTAGTGATGCTAAGTAACCACCCCAAAACTGTTTAAACTCAATCGTGACTGCATCCTGCATACAGGTTCTGGCGAGTTTAGAACTGTCGCTGTGATTCGCCATTAAATACTCAAGTGCGTATATCAAGCGCTCAGTGGTTGTATCTAAGCGATCAAGGGCTTCAATAGCAGCCAAGTGACTTGCTGTTTGCAAGCAGTCGCTCGTTGAATGATTCATGTTAATGGCATCATTCGGATGAGCAGGAGAATAAGAGCCGTAGGGCTGGGCATAATAGCTATGATTGACAATGTTAGCGACGACCTCATTGACATTCATATTAACGGAAATCCCACCACCACCATGAAAAGCGTGAACGGGGAATAACTCCCTTTGGTAGTTTTCTAATATGGACTGACAGGTGTTTTCAATATTCAATGAAAGTACTGGATCCATTTCTCCGATTTCCCTGTTTACACGAGCAGAAGCTAATTTGATACGTAAAACAGCGTTGATAAGTGACGCGTAGTCGCCAAGTGTTTTTTGATTGTCTACGGGGTACAGATTTAGAGCTCGCTGTGTTTGAGCACCATAAGGGAGTAACACCGGGATTCTCACTTCACCAATATTATCGACTTCGATTCTGTATTGCATGACTTTCCTTAATTGGGCGGATAGAACCGCCCAACATATTTGATTAGCTTTCGCCGTAGTAGACCCAAATACTCTTCGTTTTGGTGTAAGAAGATAGCGAATGAATGGCCATTTCTTTACCCCAGCCACTTTGTTTAAAGCCGCCGAATGGGCTGGCAAGTCCATAGCAACCATATTTGTTCACAAACACCATACCAGCATCAATCTTATCAACCATTCGGTGCGCACGAGTTACATTAGACGTGTATATACCTGCCGCAAGCCCATATTCAGTATTGTTGGCTATTCTAATTGCATCTTCTTCGGTTTTGAATTTGATGCAAGAAAGCACCGGACCAAAGATCTCTTCTCGTGCAATTCGTGCATTTTCAGGCACTTCTGAGAAAATCGTTGGTCGAACAAAGTAGCCTTGTTCATTACCATTTGATGTATCTCGCTCACCACCAGCTACCAGTTTTGCTTCTGTTTTACCGATCTCAATGTAAGACATGATTTTATTGAACTGAGCTTCATTACATTGAGGCCCTTGTTCACTTTCAGGGTCTAGTGGGTCTCCGCATTTTACCGCTTCAGCTTTGGCAATCAGCTTCTCAAGAACGTAATCGTAAATCCCTTCTTGGATTAAAAATCGCGTTGGTTCGGAGCATTTTTCACCTTTGTGAGAGAACATCACAGTAAAAGCACGGTCGATCGCAGCGTCTAGGTTTTCGGTGTCCTCGAAGAAAATACAAGGAGACTTACCGCCAAGCTCAAGCGTGACTGATTTCATGTTTGATTGGCCGCTATTTTCAATGATTTTGCGACCAATAGGTGTACTTCCGGTAAAGGAGACTTTTTGGACGTTATTGCTGACTGTAAGCTGATTTGAAGCTGCGCCATCAGCAATAACTAGGTTTAAAACGCCGTCTGGAATATCAACGCTTTCAATAATCTTTTCTATCAAGTATAGAGACGTCAAAGGTGTAAACTCGGATGGTTTAAGAATGACCGTATTCCCCATAGCTAAAGCCGGAGCGATTTTCAACGCAGCCTGATAAAGCGGGAAGTTCCAAGGTGCGATAAGTGCACATACCCCAACTGGTTCTTTATTCGTGAAGTTAAGGTATTCAGGATCGACAGGTGACGTTTCGCCATAAAACTTATCAGTCCAACCTGCATAGTACTCAAAGATGTCAGCACAAGTTGGAATATCGTCTGCTAATGACTCTGATAAGAGTTTGCCATTTGGTAGCGTCTCTAGCACCGCCAAAACTGCAGTATGGTCACGAATAACTTGAGCAATATCGCGAAGAACTTGAGCTCGCTCAGTCCTACTTACTTTACTCCATACACCTGATTGATGAGCTTGTGAGGCAACAGCCGCCGCTTCTTCAACCAACTGCTCATCAGCTAAAGGGATATTACACAACACATCTCTATTACTAGGGTTGGTAACCATCCAATTGTTCTCTGAGTTGCCAAGAACCCATTGGCCGCCAATAAATTGTTTTTTGTCTTTGCTTAGCCACTCTTTAGCTGAAGAGATCGCTGAGTTGTATTGAGTATCCATATTTTCTCCAAACTGCGCATTTGTTATTGTGGTCAGTCCTTGAAAATTTACAGATATCACATTTTTACAACAACTGAATAAAAGTAATTAACATATGAGTTTTAATCGTTAGAATTCAAAAAAATCTACACAAGCGTGCTATTTCTGAAATTTAAATGAAACGCAGTGACCGTGTTTACGTTCTACGTCGCTGTATTTGTGACAAGGAGCAAGATAATGAGACAACTACCCTCGCTGAATGCAGTCCGAGTATTTGAAGTTGCAGGCACCCACTTGAGTTTCACCGCCGCGGCAAACATCTTAAATGTTACGCAGGGGGCGGTTAGCAAACAGATAAAACAACTTGAGGAATATTTGGGTGTACCGCTTTTCAAACGCACATCTACTCGAGGTCTCCTTGAGTTAACTCCGATTGGCGAACAAGTTCTCGACACGATTTCTCGTTCTCTTTCAGAGGTAGAGAAAGGATTAGAGGTCATACGTAACCCTAATCTTCAACAGAGGTTAGTTATCCTTGCCCCTCCGACATTTACCAGCCGTTGGTTGAGTGTTCACCTCGTTAACTTTGCTAAAGCATTTCCACAATATGACTTACAGATCTACAGCAAACGAGAGCAAAGTACTCTGTATGATATTGAGATCCTTTTTGATGAGGTTGGTGAGTTCTATGCAAAAGACAACTTGTTGTTTAAAGAAAAATACGTAGCAGTCTGTAATCAAGACCTAGTAACAGAGAGCATGAATATTGAAGCCCATACACATAAGATGCTCCATATTCGCCACCATGGTCATAACCTCCCGGCATGGAAAGACTGGCTTGACTCAGCCAATATCCAATTGACAGAAGGACACCGAAAAGGGATTTCGATGAGCACTCAAGAACAGGTGATAAATACAGCTATCGCTGGAGGTGGATTCGCGGTAGTCGATCTAAATATGGTTTATCACTCACTTAAAAAACAGGAGCTGATCCAATTCCACCCTCTGCAATGTCGCAGTCGATATGGGTATTTCATTCATGTCCCTACTCCCAAAGTCGGTACGAGTAAAGTTGAGGCATTTGTATCTTGGTTGAAAGACGAGTGCCTTAGCGTGTCTTAGCTTCAACTTTTCAAACAACTATATTTCTCCAGACAATTTTAAAGTGTTGTTTCTTATGTTTTTTTAATTTTACATTAAGGTTTTAAGAACTAAACTCATGTATACCTAACTTATATTCACTCGTGTTTTGTTGGCTTTTGAATCTAAATACTCAGGTCAACAAACAAAAATTAAACATTTTGTTTACATAATGCGAGGAGTGAATATGGAATACGTACAACTGGGTAACTCTGGCCTCAAGGTGTCTCGTTTGTGCCTTGGAACTATGAACATGGGCTCTAAGGAATGGAAGCCTTGGATCTTTGATGAGAAAGAGAGCGAACCAATCATTCGTCATGCTATCGACCATGGCGTTAACTTTATTGACCTAGCAGACTTTTACTCATATGGAGCAGGTGAGGAAGTCGTTTGTAATGTACTCAATCGCATTGGACAACGTGACAAGCTGATTGTCACAACTAAAGTTGGCTACCAAATGAATGATGACATCAACGCACAAGGCCACTCTCGCCAGCATATAATGAACTCAATTGATGCGTCGCTAAAGCGCATGAAGATGGACTATGTAGATATTTACATGCTTCATTTCTTTGATGTAAACACCCCTATCGAAGAAACGATGTGCGCTCTGAATGATATCGTTCGATCAGGTAAGGCTCGCTATATTGGTGTTTCAACCATGTATACATGGCAGCTCGCCAAAATCATTCAGGTATGTGATCAAAACGGTTGGGTAAAACCAATCAACATGCAATTGCAATATAATTGCGCCTACCGAGAAGAAGAGAGAGAGATGATTCCATATTGCCAAGACCAAGGTATTGGAGTGTCGGTATTTAGTCCTCTTGCTAGAGGTATCCTCACCAATGATATGCAGTCTAACCGAAACAAAACTGATTTCTTTACTGCCGAAATGTATAACGACAAGGCTTCATTTGATATTTCTACTTCTGTTGCCCGTGTTGCCCAGAGGCACAACGTAGCCCCAGCTCAGGTAGCGCAAGCTTGGGTGCTATCAAAACAATACGTTTCATCGATGCTGGTTGGTGCTGATACACCTGAACAATTCAATAGCGCCTTAGCTGCTTTGGAGATGAATCTAGATCAAGAGGATATATTTGAGTTAGAACGCAATTATACGCCTTGCGATATAATTAATGATTATACTGCAGGGAACCGTATCCCTCGTGAGGCTCGTCTTCCCAAAGGTATTTACGCTAAATAAATTGCATATAATTTTAGCTGTATTTGAATGGCACGTTACGTGCCATTTATTATTTTATAAGAAAGAAACTCATCTATAACATTTAACTTAATAGATGAACCCGATCATATTACCCACTTCTATACAGCCCTTCTTGATCAAGTCAAAAATTAGCTCGACTACCTCCATTAGAACCTATTGCTAACTCAAGGGTTTTACAAGCCACTATTTTCACAAAATCAACTTAACTTACTGATACTTTGAGTGATATCGGCCTTTATGCACGTCTTGCAATTAAACTTAGCTCACAGAACTAAAAGTAAACCTCTCAAAATGCAACACTCAGTTAACAACGTGTTATTGATGACTATCACTTTTGACATATATGTATTTAAGCTCGACTTCACCTAACTATCTGTTAAATCGTGATATTCGATATTGAGTGAATTTTGTTCTTAAGTATGGGACTTTATTTCCATCAACCCCTAATAACATTGCTGTAACATTAGACCTAATTAATACGGTAGTTTATTAAGGGACATGAAATGACAAACCAATTTGTACTTGGCTCCAATCGAAAAATAGATCCTTCACGTCGACGCGCTGCACAATTAAAACCAGATGGAAGCGTGAACGATAATGACAGAGTTGAGATTGGGCCTACCGCTCTAGCATTCCAAGAGTGGGCAGACCTAGGTCTCACTCCTCCAAATCTACACAAAATGCGAGAGTATCGATTAAAACGCATTGTAGACCAGCTGCAAGCCCGAGACTTAGCCGGAGTTTTGCTATTTGACCCCCTAAATATTCGTTACGCAACAGATTCGACCAACATGCAGCTTTGGATAGCGCACAACCATGCTCGTGCTTGTTTTGTATCTGCAGAAGGCTACATGATTCTTTGGGATTTCCATAATTGTGAACATTTATCCGCACACCTACCGCTTGTAAAAGAAGTACGTAACGGAGCCTCGTTCTTCTACTTTGAAACTGGAAATCGAACCAATGAGCACGCCCATCACTTTGCAAAAGAGATCGCAGACATCGTAAAGCACCACGGTGGTGGGAGCAATCGTATCGCCGTAGACAAAATAGAGATTGTCGGCTTGCGTGAACTCGATAAACAGGGCCTTGAAATCTTTGATGGCCAAGAAGTTATGGAGCTAGCTAGAGCAGTCAAAAACATTGATGAGATCAACGCAATGCGCTGTTCGATTGCATCGACAGAGATAGCAATGAAGAAAATGCAAGAGGCAACTGTTCCTGGCGTCACTGAAAACGACATTTGGTCGGTGTTACATGCTGAAAACATTAAGCGCGGTGGAGAGTGGATAGAGTGTCGAATCCTGTCTTCAGGACCTCGTACAAACCCATGGTTTCAAGAGTGCGGCCCTCGCATAGTTAAAGAAGGAGAGCTCTTAGCTTTTGATACCGATCTCATTGGTCCTTATGGATTCTGTGCAGACCTATCACGCACGTGGCTAATCGGTGATGTAGAAGCTACCGAAGAACAGAGACATTTATACCGCGTGGCCTATGAACATATCCAACACAACATGGAAATACTAAAGCCAGGTATGACATTCGAAGAAGTTACACGCTCTGGACTTTTACTTCCTGAAAAATACCGACCACAACGCTATGGAGTAATGATGCACGGTGTCGGTTTATGTGATGAGTACCCTTCAATACGATATCCAGAAGATCTAGAAGGTCATGGGTATGACGGTGTATTGGAGCCAGGCATGGCACTTTGTGTTGAGGCATATGTTGGCGCTGTCGGCGGCAAAGAAGGGGTCAAATTGGAAGACCAAGTCATTATCACAGAGGATGGGTTTGAAAACCTAACGAACTACCCATTTGAAAAAGAGTTATTAAAGTAGGAGCAGCACATGACATCCGTACCTAAAAACACTCATAAATTACTAGTAAGCGCAGGAGCTGGGATAATTTTAACTCTGTGCTTTGTCTATGTATTACTTGCTCCAGAAGCAAGCACTGACATGTTCTCAAACCTGAAGAACTATATCGCACATAAATTTGCTTGGTTTTACATGGGCAGCGTCGCCTTGTTTATCTCCATTTTGATTTTCAGTGCTTGTAGCCGCGTGGGAGACTTAAGGCTTGGCAAAGATAATGAGAGACCTGAGTTTTCCGGGTTTGCGTGGGGTTCGATGCTGTTCAGTACAGGGATGGGCATTGGACTTGTATTTTTCGGCGTCGCTGAGCCTGTCATGCACTACATGAACCCTCCGATCGTAGAGGCTCAGACCGATGTCGCAGTCAGAGAAGCAATGAACATCACTTTCTTTCACTGGGGAATCAATGCATGGGCTATTTACACCATTGTGGCGCTTGTTATTTCTTATGCAGCCTATCGTAAAGGCCGTCCACTAGAAATGAGAAGTGCGTTTTACCCAATCTTTGGTGAGCGAATCAACGGACCATTAGGCGTAGCCATTGATGTCTTTGCGGTACTTGCCACAGTGGTGGGTATCGTTACCCCTTTAGGTTTTGGTGTACAGCAAATCAACGCAGGCTTAAATTACGTACTTGGCTTCGAGATCAGCACAGGCAATCAAATCGTCCTGATTACAATCATTGGAGTAATGACATGTATTTCGCTAGTACTTGGCCTAAAGAAAGGGATTAAAGCGCTATCACTCATCAATATTTGCGTCGCAATTGGCCTAATGACATATGTATTCTTAGCTTCTAATACCACCTTCATTCTTAACTCAACCGTTGAAAATGTTGGCAACTATTTGGCGAGCTTTGTACCACTGTCTTTTGATACTTATTCCTTTACCAACCCTGATTGGTTTTATGGTTGGACCCTCTTTTACTGGGCTTGGTGGATTGCCTTTGCTGCTCCGACAGGACTGTTTATTGCTAGAATTTCACGCGGTAGAACAATACGAGAGTTCGTAGTTGGCGTACTTGTTATTCCAGTAGGTTTTTCTTTCGCATGGCTGACTATATTCGGCAATAGTGCATTGGACCTTATTCATAACCAAGGTGTCGAGGAGCTAAGCACGGCTGTAATGACAAACTCTTCATCAGCACTGTTTAAGTTTTTTGAGTTGGTATCTGATTGGAGTCTGCCTAGTTACCTAGCACTATTCAGCATTTTCGTATTCTTTATTACGACCTCTGATTCGGGCACGCTTGTTATCAATACACTGACATCAAAGGATGAAGATAATGCTCCGATTTCACAACGCATTGGCTGGGTGATTGCTATTTCTGGTATCACTAGCTTGTTGTTAATGAGTGGGGGCATGACCGCCATTCAATCGCTACTTGTTATTATGGGATGTCCATTCGCCATTATGGTAACGATGATGAGTTATGGGTTTATGAAGTCTGTGTATATTGAAGTCTATTCACCCGCCACCAAGACCCGAGGTGCAGAATTGGATGAAGTGATTAGAAAAGCAGAACAAACAGAGATTGAATATCGGAAAGCTCAAATCATCCATGGTGGTAAGTAATCATATTGAGTTAAATTCTTTAACATCAACACCATAGATATTGTATGTGATTACACGGCTCTCCTACTCAAAAGTTCCTCCTTAAAAATACTTTTGAGTAGGAGAGCATTACATTCGCTCACAAAGTGTTCTGCGATACTCAATGACTGTATGCCCAATTCGCAGCCTGTTTCATACCAGAATCAAAGCAGTACGCTTGGCAGATACAAAGAAAGGCTTGGGATGAAGGTTACGATGAGCACCATAGGCAGATGTCCAAGCAGAATTAGCTTCATAGTTGGTTTAATGTATTTGTCGAGCGAGAGCTTGGCCACTCCCCCAGCCATGAACAGCATAGGCGCACACGGCGGCGAGATGTTCCCCAATCCTAAGTTAACGCCCACGATAGCAGCAAAATGAATCGGATCGATGCCTAGTGCCTTAATGATTGGCAGGAAAATAACTGCAGCAAGAATACTGCCGGAAATATCATCTACTATCATGCCTATCAGCATCAACAACACATTGATCAATAAGAGTAATACCAATTTGTTATCGCTAATCTGCAGCAACGCATCCGCGATCTGATTTGGTATCTGTTGAAATACCATCGCACGACTCATAACGAATAAAAAGAACAGCACCGCGATAATGGATCCCGTCATCGCTACTGAACTGACAGTAATATCCATTAGCTGTTTAAAGCTGATGCCTTTGTACACCATGAGTCCAATGACAACTGAGTAAACCACAGCAATGGAGGCAGCTTCAGTCGGTGTCGCCAAGCCGCTGTATATGGTGCCTAAAATAATGATTGGCATAAGAAGAGCGAACGTTGCTTTTCTTCCCGTTTGTTGGATATTTTGAAACTGGGCTTTGTAAGACTTAGGTTTCTGTACTTGGATACCCTGCTCATTTCTCAAAATAAAATGGTTGAGTACGCAGTACCAGAGAGCGAGTAACAGCCCCGGAACTATGGTCGAAAGGAACGCTGCTCCCACAGAAATACCGCTAGTAATCGAGAATATAATCATAGGGATGGATGGCGGGATCAGCAAAGCCAACACCGACGAACAGGCAACCAAACCAGTGGCATGCCCTTCTGGGTAGCCCTCTTTGACCATTCGTGGAATCATGATTTTGCCAATAGCAGCGATGGCGGCCGTCGAACTTCCTGAAATAGCGCCAAACAGAGTACAACTGATCACAGTCACAGCTCCCAAACCGCCTTTGATGCGCCCAACAAACGCATTAATGAAGTTGAGAATACGCTCAGAGATGCCACTTTCGGCCATGACAAAGCCGGAAAAGATAAATAGTGGCAGTGCCAACAGCGAAAAGCTAGCGACTGTGTTGTAACCATGCGGCAGCAAGAACGAGATGTTACTACCGGTGATATAAGAAAAGAGTAATGCGCCGACCCCAAAAGCAAATGCCACAGGGACACCGATCAGCAGCAACACGACGGTGACTGCCATTGCGAGAATAAATAAGGTCATGATCTGCCCTCCGGTTTAAACAGTTCGCGAACGTCACGACCAATATCGAGTAACAAATAGAGTGAAGAAAGGACAAAACCAAACACCATCGAAGAAGACCACACCCAGCGAGGCCACGCTAGGTTGGTGCTTAACCGCCCCCTGTCATAAATTTTCATCACATATTCCATAGCAAGATAAGAGAAGAACATCAGTGCGCTGAGAGAGACAAGATAGCCAAACAGCTTAATCAGCTCGATGGTCCTTGGATTGTTGACGATAAGATGAATGACTCCCCCGGTGATATGCTCTTTCGTCTTAGTTGCGTAGGCCATACCTGAAAAATAAACCCATACCCCAATTAACAATGCGACTTCTTCGATACCAGTGAATGGAGAATCAAACACGTAGCGCAGGATTACTTGAAAAAACATCAATAGTGACAAGCTAATAACCGAGCTAATCATGATGAATCGAAGTAAAATTTCTAAGAAATCACACACGCTGTAAAAAGTAGGCACATCACGTTGTGCAAGAGAGTCGTTCATAATTGCCTCACATCACTACTTCTGAACACCGGAGACGGAATAGACCTGATCCATGATGTCTTTACCTACCGTTTTCTCCATGCTTGGCCATTCGTTGCTGTAAATACTGGCCTTCGCTTTATCCATTTGCGCGTCAGTAAGTGAGACGACTTTGATGCCCGCTCCTTTTACTTTCTCGAGGTAATCGGCATCAATTTGTTCTGCTTTTTGCCAAACAACTTGCATGGTTTTATCTGCAGCTTGCTGCATCTTATTGCGCTCTTCGTCTGGCAATCCGTCCCACCAATCTTTGTTCACCAGAAAGAACCCTTGCTCGAAGTAATCTTTGGTAAGGATGTAAGTCTCTAATACATCACGCATTTGCCAGATTTCGATCGAAGGACCAAAGCCACGGCCATCAATCACGCCAAGTTGAAGAGAGGTGTACAACTCACCATAGGGCATAGGCACCGCTGAGAATCCCCAGTCTGCAAAACGGTCAACCGCGACAGGCACATCGACCGTACGAATTTTCAGCCCTTTGGTATCTTCTGGGAACTCGACAGGCACTTTCCCTACCCCTTTGCGAATTGCCATAGAGCCAAAACCCGTCGGTACGATGCCAAGAGCATGAAGGCCGATATCAGCAAAGATGTCATTGTAGATGTCGAGCATCCCACCTTTCAGACCATAGATCTGTTTAGCGCTGTTCCAATCGTCGGCAACGTAACCGAGCCACGTCAGATCAAGGCGTTTATCGAACTCAGACGCACCAAATGAGATGGTCATCGGGATCACCCCATCAACCGCTTGCTCGAACTGAGACTGCCAATCACCGAGATCGCCCCCAGAGTGATATTGCGGCGTGTAGTCAGAGCCTGTTTCTTTTAGCTCTTGCATGAACGTCTCAGCGGCAAAGTTAAAGATATGGTCGTTTGGATAAGCTTGAGCCAAAATGAAACGCTCAGCGGCTGCGTTAAATGCCACACATGAACTGATCGCTGCGAGTGCTACTGACTTGAATAACGTGTTAGTTTTCATAGTTCCTTCCTTGTCAAAAAGACGGCTTAATAAGACATTAAGCCGGTAGAAAGATGAGTTAGAACAACTCATTAGGGAAATTTAGCTTGGGAATGAGTACTTAATACCTTCACGCACACCGGAAGATGGCCAGCGTTGAGTGATGGTTTTACGATCGGTGTAGAAGCGAATCGCATCTGGCCCATAGATACACAGGTCGCCAAATCGCGATTGCTTCCAACCACCAAAGCTGTGATACGCCACAGGCACAGGTAGAGGGATATTTATGCCGACCATGCCCACTTTAATTTCGTCACTGAAGTAGCGCGCCGCTTCACCATCTCGGGTAAATAGGCACGTGCCGTTGCCGTATAGGTTGTCATTGATGATTTGCACGGCTTGATCCATTGACTCAACACGAATCACTTGCAGCACTGGGCCAAAGATTTCCGCTTGGTAGCTGGTCATTTCCGTGGTGACATGGTCAATCAAAGTCGCTCCGACGTAGTACCCTTCCTGACAGCCAGCCACTTGGATGTTGCGTCCGTCGACAACAAGGCGAGCCCCCTGCTCAACCGATGACGTAATATGCTCTTCGATACGTTGTTTGTGCTCTTGACTGATAACCGCACCAAAGCTGTTCTCTTTCTCGGCATAGTGGCCAACTTTGATAGAGCTCATCTGCTCTGTCAGTCTAGCAATCAGTGCATCTGCAACTTCATCTCCAACCGCCACTGCAACGGATAGCGCCATACAACGCTCGCCAGAAGAGCCAAAAGCAGCTCCTATCAATTGGTCCACGGCGTTATCTAAATCAGCATCTGGCATCACAATCGCATGGTTTTTCGCACCACCTAATGCCTGGCATCGCTTGCCATAACGCGCGGCTTCTTGATAAACGTAATGAGCAATCGGTGTTGAACCCACAAAGCTGACAGCTTCCACTCGTGGATCTTCTAGCAGCGCGTCTACCACCAGCTTGTCGCCATTAATCACATTGAACACACCGTCTGGCAGGCCAGCTTGCTGAAGAAGCTGCGCTAGGAATAGCTGCGCTGAAGGCACACGTTCTGAAGGTTTGAGAATAAAACTGTTGCCGCAAGCGATCGCCATCGGATACATCCAAAGTGGCACCATAGCTGGGAAGTTAAATGGCGTGATGCCTACAACGACCCCAAGCGGTTCAAATTGACTCCAAGAATCAATTTGGCCTGCAACATCTTTACTGAATTCACCTTTCAGCAGTTCAGGAACCCCAGCAGCATACTCAATGTTTTCAATCCCGCGGATCAGCTCCCCCATCGCGTCGTGGCTTATCTTGCCATGCTCTTTACCTATCAACTCGCACAGTTTCTCTGCGTTATCTTCAACCAACACTTTAAATTTAGCGAAGATCTGTGCGCGTTTTGCTGGTGGGGTTTTACGCCAATCTTGTTGTGCTCGCTGAGCAATGGTGATGACTTCATCGACCAAGGCTCTATCAGCCATTGCCAACTTAGACTCCACTGCTCCTGTTGATGGGCAGTCGACATCTAAGAAATTCTCACTGGTTTCTACCACGCGTCCATTAATATAGTGACCAATAATGTTCATTACCTTCTCCTTGTCTTATTTGTTCTCAATGCTTTCGCCTAGTGCATTAACCAGTCGATCAATCTCATCGGGGGTGGTGATAAATGGGACGCCCAGTTGAACCGTATCGCCGCCATATCGGAGGTAGAACCCTTTGTCCCACATGCGCATTGCCACTTCGTAAGGTCGTTTTACTGGTGAACCATCTTTATGTGTCAGGGTAATTCCAGCAGCTAATCCGTAGTTGCGGATATCGCTGATGTCGGGAAGATCACGTAGAGAGTGGACCGACTCTTCAAATTGAGGAGAAAGACCATTCACTCGTTCCATGATGTTTTGATTTTCGAGTTCGTCGAGCGTGGCCATCGCAGCGGCACACGCAACTGGCGATGCGGAATAGGTATAACCATGAGGGAATTCAATCGCGCTGACATCACCACTGTTTGCCATGAAAGCGTCGTAGATTTCACTTTGGCAGATCACAGCACCCATCGGAATAATGCCGTTGGTTAGCTGTTTCGCTGTGGTCATGATGTCTGGCGTGACACCAAATTTCTCTGCGCCACTGTAAGCACCCATTCGTCCGAATGCGCAGATAACTTCATCAAAGATCAATAAGATATTGTTCTTATCACAGATCTCTCGAACCTTTTTCAGGTAGCCCACAGGAGGTGGCAAAACGCCCGCTGACCCCGCAACGGGTTCAATAATCACCGCGGCAATATTGCTGGCATCATGCAAAGCGATCATTTCATTAAGCTGCTCAGCTAAGTAAGCCCCTTGAGCTGGTAGCCCTTTTTGAAACTCGTTACCGGGAATGATGGTGTGTGATAAGTGATCGGTATCCAAGCCTTGCCCATAAAGTGCCTTGTTGCCAACGATGCCACCAACGCTCACTCCACCAAAGTTCACACCGTGATAGCCTTTTACGCGGCCGATGTATTTGGTTTTGCTCGCCATACCTTTCTTACGCCAGTATGCACGCGCCATTTTCAGAGCCGTATCGACAGATTCAGAGCCATCATTGGTAAAGAACACTTTATCCAAACCTTTAGGCATCAAGTCTGCAATCCGTTCAGCTAACTCAAATGCAGTGGGGTGACCAAATTGAAACGAAGGGGCGTAATCTAATGTGGCCAACTGTTTGGTTATAGCTTCATTAATATATTGATTGTTATGACCTAAGCCACAAGTCCATAAACCAGACAGCGAATCATAGATCTTGCGATTGTTTTGATCGGTAAAGTAGCAACCTGACGCAGAAGTCATTAATCGCGGATTACTTTTAAACTCACGATTCGCCGTAAACGGCATCCAGAGAGAATCCAACTGATTCGGGGTGAGTGCTCCATTCATGTTAACGTTCCTTTTTATCTGCCGTTACGACATGCAGCCAAAACAGCAATTAAACAAAGTAGTAACATTTACTTTACATTCCGCCTTGCTCGCATTAAATTGCATTTACCAAAACGTAAGTTTGCTTATTTCAAACTAACTAGAGTTAGCAATGGCTAAGAAAACGATTAATCAATTTTCCCACTCTGATTTACGCCTGCTGAACATCTTTAAAGTGGTGGTTGAAAATAATGGCGTTACCCCTGCCCAAGACGTACTAAGCAAAAACAAAGCAACCATCAGCATCGCGCTGTCAGATTTAGAAACTCGATTTGGATTTTCCCTGTGCCAAAGGGGGAGAGGCGGCTTCAAGCTAACACCTGAAGGGGAAGTGATTTATCGTGCCTATTTGGCCCTGCATGAAGGGATTGATAACTTCACTAACGTGATCAACTCCATCGATGAAACCACTCGTGGCGAGCTACGTATTTACATCGACGACAACTTTATTAATCACCAAGAGATGCTGGTCACCCACACTTTACAGAAGGTCAGCCAAAAGTTTCCCAACATTAACCTGTACCTCACTATGGGAAGCAGCCAAGCAGCGAAAGAGAAGCTCAGTCATGATGAAGTCGACATTGCCGTTATGCAGAGGACGACGCCTGACGCCGGATTGACCTATCTCGACCTGTACAAAGAAAAAGAGTATTTGTACGCGTCAAGCAACCACACCATTTTCAGACGCAGCTATCTCGACATCAGCAAAACGGATATCTTGCAGCTCCCGACAATACAATCGAACTACTCTAATGGTGTAGAGTGGTCGCGTTACAACACCAAGGCAACGACCGATGATAAAGAAGCAACGGCTTTCTTGATTTTGACTGATGAATTCACTGGCTACTTGCCAAGCTTCTACGCCAAACAATGGCTAGACAGCGGTCGAATGAAAGCGTTAAGACCACAGGACTTTAACAATCACATTGATTACTGCGTCGTGATGAAAACAGCGCGCAGCAACGAATTGCTCATCAAAATCTGGCTCGACTGTTTTGATGATATATTGAGGGAGAAAGGTTACGTCACAAACTTTGAGGCTTTACGTTGAAATTAGCCACGCCCTGCACTAATACGTCTTGATAAGATATTTCTCTCGTTACAATGCTTGAGACTCCCTCATTCGAAGCTACAGAACTCAAACATCCGAACAACAATCAATCAAATGCGCATATTGTTTTATAAACTATATTGAATATCATTGATATTAGTGATATTTCTCAAAAGATCATATCGTTGGATAACGAGCACACCGATAAACAACATTGCATACAAGGAAAGCATGAGCTTCGAAGACAGACCATATCTTAGAGAAATACAGTTAAAGCGCGACAACATTAGTGACTTCGAAAACTACCCTTTCTCTATTCCTGCGGTCAAAGAATTAGACCATCTCGAATTTCATCCTGATGTCACCTTTTTCGTCGGGGAGAGCGGGACAGGGAAATCCACTCTTATCGAGGCGATTGCCGTTTCGCAAGGGTTCAACCCAGAGGGAGGGACGAAAAATTCAACTTTCTCGACCAGCCGTACGCATTCAGATCTGCACGAATTCATCAAGCCGATAAAGAGCTTTAAGCACCCTAGAGACGGTTATTTTCTTAGAGCAGAGAGCTTCTACAATGTCGCGACCTTGATGGACGACACTGGATATTTGCAAGGCTATGGTGGCAGATCTCTTCACCAGCAATCACACGGTGAGTCTTTCATGGCAACATTAACCAATAAGCTTCGTGGGAACGGGTTATACATCATGGATGAACCCGAGGCTGCGCTATCACCAGCCCGTCAAATGGCTGCTGTATCAGCTATACATCAGCTGGTAGAGGAGAATTCTCAATTTATAATCGCTACACACTCCCCTATTTTGTTAGCTTACCCAAGAGCCAAGATATATCAGTTCTCCAATACGGGAATCTATGAAGTCGCGTATGAAGACACTGAGCATTACGCGATCACTAAAGACTTTCTCAATCACCATCAGCAAATGATGAAGATCTTAATGGAAGACTAATGTGTAACAAGGTCAGTCAGAGTAGGGAAAAAGCTCTCGCTTCTAAGTTGAGTAAGGCTTTCAGCTTTAACCATTAGAGCGTGTTTGCATCGGAGACTCACCAAACAACTGCTTATAGCTTTGGCAAAAGTGCCCTAGATGGAAAAAGCCAAAGTCGAAGGCGATTTCATTGATGCAGCGCTGTTCGCTTGGATCTTGTAGAACGCGTCTTATCTGGTTGAGACGTACACTTTGTATAAATTGTTTCGGTGAAATGTCACAACAAGACTCAAAAGCGTATTGCAGCGTGCGGCGACTAACATGAACAGCATCACATAGCTCGGTCACGGTTATGGGGTTGCGATACTGTGAATTGTCTAGGTACTGCCTAATTCGACGCATCGTCACCTCTCGCTGTGTAGCATTGGCTTTTTGAGTATCTTGACTAGACGACTGAGCGAATAACTCAACCAACATATCCTGAACTATTCCCTCATGAGTATGAAAAGACCAACGAGGTTGATTTGAGGAAAGTAGCAGTGCCAAGTACGCTTTTATTTGTTGAATGTAGTGTTGAGAACAGGAAAGAAACTGACTCTTGTTGGTCAATGATTCAACCTCCAACTGTTGCTGAATTTTCTTAACCAATGTTGGGCTGACGACAAGCCCATAGATAGAAAAGTTTTCCGGCGTGAGCAACTCAAAATCTACCCCATCCTCTCGCACCAAAATGCTATCAGAGTCGCCTTGTGCGTGGTTGATGTGTAACGGTCTGTCGTTTGCACTGAGGCCTAACCAAATCCCTTCATTAACGCGGCATTGCTGCTTGAGCTTTCGGTTACTGTCTTCTTGAAACAGGTGCACTTGCGAAAATTTTCGTTCTCGGATCTGACCTAGAAAACGCCCTCGACTCAGTTGGTCATATTCTTGCTGCCAGTTAAAAAGACTGGCTGCCTGCTGATTTGCATCAAATGTGTTAAACGTGCACAAATCAGGTGCATGACCCATTAATTGTTCATTTTCTCTCATCATTTCATGACCTACCCACTTGACCCAACTTAGCGCAAAATCAATTTAAATAACTGTTTATTAATGATTTTTTATATTTGCCAATTCTTGATATTTAGTCGGTTCAAAAATCGCTTAATTGCCCTTTATACACAAAAGGTTAGTCAGCAAGAACTGAACCAGTTTATTGAGAGGGTATTTATGACAGCAACTTATCGTCGCCAACTGGGACATCTGGTTTTTAACTTTGAGTCATTAGCAGATCTCATGGCAAAGGCGACACCAGAACGTTCAGGAGATGCTCTAGCGGGTGTATCTGCGACTTCTGCTGCAGAGCGTGTCGTGGCTCAAATGACACTGGCAGACTTGCCCCTCAAAACGTTCTTAAATGAGGCTGTGATTCCTTATGAGAAAGATGAGATCACTCGATTGATCATTGATAGCCATCATAGAGAGGCATTCAAGCCAATTGAGCACCTTACCGTAGGGGACTTTCGTAACTGGTTACTCAGTGATGAAGCCGACAGTTTCGCCCTTGCTAAACTGCGATCTGGCTTAACTCCGGAAATGGTGGCAGCAGTAAGCAAGATCATGCGCAATCAAGATCTGATTCAAGTAGCCAAAAAGTGTCGGGTAGTGACTGCGTTTCGTAACACCATAGGTTTGCCTAGCCGATTGTCGACTCGCTTGCAGCCTAATCATCCTACCGACTCACTTAATGGCATTGCAGCCACTATCTTTGATGGGCTGATGTATGGCAATGGAGATGCAGTAATCGGCATTAACCCAGCCACAGATAATGTACCGCAGGCGGTTAAGCTGATGAATCTAATGGAAGAAGTCATTCAGCACTACCAAATCCCGACCCAATCTTGCGTATTGACTCACGTGACCAACACGATAGAAGCAATAGAGATGGGTGCCCCAGTGGATCTTGTCTTTCAATCGATAGGAGGTACTCAAGGTACCAACGATACCTTTGGTGTTAACCTTTCGGTGCTCAAAGAAGCTTATGAGGCGGCACTTTCTCTAAACAGAGGCACCGTGGGAAGCAATGTCATGTACTTTGAAACTGGGCAAGGTACCGCGCTCTCTGCCAATGCTTTTCATGGTGTCGACCAACAAACGTGCGAGACACGAGCTTATGCCGTAGCACGCCATTTTAATCCGCTACTAGTAAATACCGTGGTTGGCTTCATCGGTCCTGAATACCTCTTTGATGGAAAACAGATCATTCGAGCCGGGCTTGAAGATCATTTTTGCGGCAAGTTACTTGGCCTGCCGATGGGGTGTGATATCTGCTATACCAACCACGCCTACGCCGACCAAAATGATATGGATAACCTTCTTACATTGCTTGGTGTTGCCGAATGCTCGTTCATTATGGGCATTCCCGGTTCTGATGACATCATGCTAAATTACCAAACAACCTCGTTTCATGATGCGCTCTATGCTCGCAAGGTATTAGGTCTAAAACCTGCCCCGGAGTTTGAAGATTGGCTAACTCAAATGCAGATTTTTGATGACGTCAATGAGGTGCGCCTAAATGAACATCTATCCGGTTCATTTGCTGGTGCTCTCGCACAACTTAATGGGGGGCGCGCACATGGGTAAAGTGGTCTCTATAGAAAAGCACTCAGCTGACAAGGTGGTTACGCAAAACCCTTGGGACGAGCTTAGAAGTTTTACATCGGCACGCATTGCACTGGGCCGAAGCGGAAACAGCATACCAACTAAAGAGTTGCTCTCATTTCAACTCGACCATGCACAGGCGATGGATGCCGTTCATTGTGCTCTGGATATAGATGTCTTCATTGAGAATCTCAGTCATTCAAACTCTGTTATTCAACACACTTCTCAACCACCAATTAAGGCACACAGCAAAGCGGTTGACAGGTTTATGTACCTACAAAGGCCTGACCTGGGTCGTCAACTTGATGATGCTTGTTGGAAGCATCTACAAGCAATCCATCGCTCGGAATCGACCCAGTTTGACCTCGCAATAGTAGTAGCAGATGGCTTGTCTTCAGTAGCGATTCAAAATCATGCAAAGCCCGTTATTGAGTACCTACTCTCTTCACTAAAAGAAGACGAAATGCCATGGCGTGTTGCTCCAATTACGGTCGTAAGCCAAGGCCGAGTCGCAGTCGGAGATGATGTTGGTGAGTGCTTACAAGCCAAGATGGTACTCGTCTTAATTGGAGAGCGTCCTGGGCTTACCTCTCCAGATAGCATGGGGATGTACCTGACTTGGCAGGCCAGAAGAGGCTCAAAAGACTCAGATAGAAACTGCATTTCCAATATTCGGCCACAAGGCTTGGTTTATGAGGATGCGTGCCATCGAGCGATATACCTGCTGAAAGAAGCCCGTCGGTTAGAACTATCTGGAATCAACCTTAAAGACCGCTCGAGTATCGAGGAAGAAGTTGGTGATCAGCTGGATGACAAGCACATAAGCAATTTTTTAATTGGATAACACACAAAGATAGAGGGATTTACAATGTCAGAACATCAGGACTATTTGGCGCAAAGACAGCTTAAAAGGGGCACCGCAGGGTGGATATTGCTAGCTGGTTTGGGAGTATCATATGTGATCTCCGGTGACTTTGCTGGTTGGAACTTTGGTATCGGTCAAGCCGGTTGGGGTGGATTTCTTATCGCAGCCATTGCAATGGCGGTGATGTACTTCACCCTTGTCCTCTCATTGGCGGAAATGTCTGCGGCCATTCCAGCTGCAGGCGGTGGCTATAGCTTTGCTCGACAAGCAATGGGGCCAACGGGTGGATTTTTTACGGGCTTATCTGTCTTAATTGAGTACGCCCTAGCGCCCGCCGCCATCGTCATTTTTATTGGCTCGGCAGTGAATGAATTAATGGGTATTGATGGCCCCCTTGTTTACGCGATCTTCTATGCCATCTTTATCGGTATTCATATGGCCGGAGTGGGAGAAGCTCTCAAGGTCATGATGGTTATCAGTGGATTAGCTGTACTAGCCATTCTTATGACCGCTGGCGTATTAGTGAGTGAGTTTGATGCGAGTAAGCTCTTTGATATCGCTCCGACAACGGCACAAGCTACTGAGCTACTTCCTTTTGGTTGGTATGGTGTCTGGGCGGCTCTGCCATTTGCAATGTGGTTATTTCTTGCGGTAGAAGGGGTTCCACTGGCTGCTGAAGAGGCGAAAAACCCAGCCAAGGATGTACCAAAAGGCATTATCGGCGCAATGTTGTTCTTGCTTGTCACTGCAACCTTAGTGGTTCTGCTGCTTGCAGGTGCGGTCGGTTCAGAAGTCATTGCAAATAGCGCTGTCCCACTGGTTGATGCCTTGAAATTAACGGGTAACCCAACGGTTGCAACGGCCGTTAATATTCTAGGACTTGCCGGACTTATCGCTTCATTCTTCTCGATTATTTATGGTTACAGCCGCTTGGTTTTCGCTTTGTCGCGTGCGGGTTACCTACCACAAAGCCTATCGCTTACCAACAAAAACAAAGTGCCTGCTCGCGCTTTAGTGGTACCGGGAGTGTTTGGTTTTGCTGTGTCATTGACTGGAGAGGGAGACCTAATATTAGCAATGGCAGTCGTCGGGGCAACGGTGTCTTATGCGTTAATGTCACTTAGTCATATTCTATTGCGTATTAAGCAGCCCGAGCTTCATCGTCCATACAAAACACCAGGTGGCGTACTGACTTCTGGCACCTCTCTTGTGCTGTCACTTATTGCAATGACTGGGGTTTACGCTTTTGACCCATCTGCATTCTTTATGACTATGGGGTTATTTGTGATTGGTGGTGCGTATTATGGTCTCTACAGCCGCAACAAACTGGTCGCAACTACGGCAGAAGAGGAGTTCGAGATGTTGTCTGTTGCAGAAAAAGAGCTAGAGGTAATTAACTAAATCTAATATCACCAAGGGTTTAAAGCTCTACGTATTATCAGAGCTTTAAACCTTACTTCACTCCTTCCCCACCATCTCCTTCAACCAATCGACAAACAGATTTACTTTGTCCGATTTCCTCTCTGGTGAAACAGCAACGTAGTAGTGTTGTTTGCAGGTCACTTGGGTGTTCGGAAACGGGGTCATCAACTCTCCAGACAAAAGCAGAGGTTCAATTAAACTGGTTCTTCCCATGGCAACCCCTACTCCATGCTGCGCGGCGAGCACAGCTAAGTCAGAACGGTCGAAGCTCATTCTAGAATATTGCTCAACACCTTCGAGGTCATTCGCATGCGCCCACACCTTCCACTCGTCTTCATTTGAGTCGTAATCCCATGCTTGGTTGTCATGCAGCAATGTAGCGTGGCGCAGTTGCTCTACCGACTCTCTCAAGTTCAGTTTATCGGCATACTCTGGCGTGCATACAGGAATAATAGTTTCTGAAAAAAGCGATTCGCACTTGAGATGTTTAGGCTGGTCGGCATCAAAATAGATCGCGGCATCAATGCCATCTCCTTGAAGCTTTATATTCTCATTACCTGTAAGCAATTTGAGCTCAATTGAGGGGTACAACTCTTGGAAACGACGAATATTAGGTACTAACCAGCACTGCGCGAATGAAGGGCGACAATACACTGTCAGCAGCCCTGAAACGTCACCGTTTTGAACATCAAATACGTCTTGGTTCAAGGCATCTAATGCACGGCTTACCGACTCATAGATACGTTGTCCTTCTTCAGAGAGGGTGATTTTTCGATGGCTTCGAATAAACAGTGAAATACCAAGCTCTTCTTCCAACTTAGTGATTCGATGTGAGATCGCGCTAGGGGTCAAAGCTAGCTCTTCCGCAGCCAATGAAAAGGAGCAATGACGAGCCGCCACCTCAAAGGTGTGCAGCTTAGATAATTGAAAGCTATTTAATCGATTCTGCTTGGTGAACATATTGTCACTGGTATACATAATTTCCCCAATTTTCCACGCCAATGGAAAAATCATCCTACATCATAGGTGTGAGAAATTTTATCCTTAATTACGTTTATTCACTCTGAACGCTTCCAATCTTAGTTTTTAAGTGAATCTATTTCATCCAAATGTGAGTTATCGTCATTTGTCAGCAACCTTGAAAATATATCTAATGGAGTTAAAGGCTATGGTGAGTGCTAGCTTGACGAGAGACATTCACCTCCACTTGTCACAATGAAAGGTATCAAGATGACGATTGCAATTGACCAACTCACACAACAATATCCGCTTATTAAAGAGCTAATCTCGCTCAAAGAAACATCTTGGTTCAACCCTGCTATCACCAGCTTTGAGGAAGGATTACCTCATGTTGGACTTGCTCAGAGCGACATTAAAGACGCCAGTGACAGGTTGAGTCGATTTGCGCCCTACCTCGCCCATGTTTTCCCCGAAACCAAAGAAAGTAACGGGATCATTGAATCGGACGTGGTCACCATCCCGTCGATGAAAGCGATTTTAGATAGTGAGTACGCCACCCATATCACTGGGCGGCTGATGCTAAAGAAAGACTGCCACCTACCTATTTCAGGCTCAATTAAAGCCAGAGGTGGTATCTATGAGGTATTGGTACTCGCAGAGAAACTGGCAATAGACGCTGGAATGCTCAATGAAAGTGATGACTACACGATATTATCAACCGGGCCGTTCAAAACGTTTTTTAACCAATTCAGTATCGCAGTTGGGTCGACAGGGAACCTTGGTTTGTCTATCGGGATTATGAGCGCAAAGTTAGGTTTCTCTGTCTCGGTCCACATGTCAGCAGATGCCAAGAAGTGGAAAAAGGACAAACTGCGGTCTCATGGAGTAACGGTCGTCGAATATGAACAAGACTATGGTGTGGCGGTTGCTCAAGGGCGAAAAGAAGCAGAGAAAGATCCGAACTGTTTTTTCATCGATGACGAGAATTCGCAGTCACTATTTCTTGGATATTCCGTCGCTGGAGAACGATTAAAGCAGCAGTTTTCTGAGAAGAATATTGTGGTCGATGCTGAGCACCCACTGTTTGTTTACCTTCCTTGTGGTGTTGGCGGAGGCCCGGGTGGGGTCGCATTTGGGCTAAAAGCCGCGTTTGGTGATCACGTCCACTGCATTTTTGCTGAACCGACCCATTCACCATGTATGTTGCTTGGCGTACACACAGGGCTTCACGATGAAATCAGCGTTCAAGACATTGGTATCGATAATATCACCGCCGCAGACGGCCTTGCTGTAGGTCGTGCTTCTGGTTTTGTTGGCAGAGCAATGGAAAGACTGTTAGACGGATATATCACCATCTCTGATGAACGTATGTATCACCTACTCCGTCAACTCAGCGAATCGGAAAGCATTCAACTTGAGCCTTCAGCGCTAGCCGGCATGCTTGGTCCGGTGATCTTAACCAAGAGTAATGAATACCGAGCTCGAATGGGCTTCGACGATATCAAAATGGCTAACGCAACTCACCTTGTTTGGGCCACAGGAGGTGGCATGGTTCCACAATCAGAAATGCAATTCTATCTGGAACAATCAAACAACTAACACCTTCTTATTC
This sequence comes from Vibrio sp. R11-SG3-ISO9, assembly GCF_059834255.1. Taxonomy (NCBI): domain Bacteria; kingdom Pseudomonadati; phylum Pseudomonadota; class Gammaproteobacteria; order Vibrionales; family Vibrionaceae; genus Vibrio; species Vibrio sp. R11-SG3-ISO9. The sequence goes on along the minus strand of NZ_JCBDGU010000057.1, from coordinate 137,105 downwards.
TGTCGGTTGACCACCAGCACCCTACGTTTTAGGAATGCTCAAAATCAAAAAAAGGGGTGCGGTTATCACCGCGCCCCACATCATTCAACTATCAAGTATTGGACAAGACAATGGTTTAAGAGAACAACTCCGTACGATTTCGACCATTTCTTTTCGCAGCATACAAAGCGTTGTCCGCCAACTCTAACGTAAGGGATATTGGCGTTGAATCACCGTACCATTGCGCCACACCAATCGAGATCGTCGTCCCCTCTTCGAGTGATGTAATATCTGACTCAATTGACAGTCGGATGCGCTCAGCGATCTCATAAGCCACATCCATGTTCGAACCATCGAGGAAGATAATGAACTCCTCTCCCCCAGAACGACAGACAACATCGACATCTCTTACTTGAGCCTTCATCAACTTTGCAGTCTGCTTAAGCAACTGATCGCCAAACTGGTGACCATATTTATCGTTTACAGCTTTGAAGTGATCAATATCTAACGCCAATACCGATACTGGTTTTTCACTCTGTTGGAAATTCTCTATTGCTCGCTTCAACCCTCGGCGATTCAACAGACCCGTCATTGGATCAGTCAGGTTTTCGGAATGCAGTTTCTCAATCTGATTCGATACCAAATTGAAGGTATTCTCGCAGCTCACTTTCAGTTGCGACGCTTCAAAATACCAAGGGTTAACATTACTGAGCTCAGTCGATAACGAATGCGTGGTATCAAATTTATTTACGGTATTAGCAAGCTGCCACAACGGCCTTGAGATGCAAATCGCAGAAATCCAAATGAAGATCAAAGTGCCAATTCCGACTGGGATCGACTCAAACATCACATACTGCATCTGAGTCTCTAGCTCCATAATGGCTCGGTCTTTTGGAGTTTGAGCAATGATCCCCCAGCCAGTACTTTTCACCATGGCAAAGCCCGACAACATGGCTACACCTTGGGTATTTACAATCCCCTTGGAGCCATCACCTACATTCAGCACGGCTTCTACCGCATCATTACCCAGTACCACTTCGCCAATACGATTCTTCTCTGGGTGATAAATCAGAGAGCGGTTTCGATCCACCACATACAGATACGAACCATCCTTATAGTTGTGACGACTCAATAAGTTACTCAAAAGACTGGAGTCTTCTAAATAAATACTGCCACCCACATACCCAAGATACCTGCCTTGAGGCGAGAATATCGGATACGTCATGCTTATAAGGTAATTCCCAGCAGGCGAAACAAATGGATCGGAGATTAACGGAGCCTTTGCTCGTATGGACTGTCTAGAACGCTCCGATGTCAGTTTCACCCCTTGAATGTTGACACTCGTAGGCATAATTGAAGCAATCACACCGTCATGATCCACCACATACACAGAGTTAAATGAGTCTGTCTGTTGTTTTAGCCTCGTCGTCTCTTGAGCAACAAAGTTCGCGTCATTGACACGAGAAGAGAGTAGTCGCGCGCTGTACTTTAGTTGAGTCATAACTTGCTCAACGTATACATCGGTCATTGCTGCCATTTTGTCAGCATAGACTCGATTAGCCTCTAGGCTTTTATTGATTATTAATTCATGTTGAGCGCGGTAGCTTGAATGAAATACGTTCATCAACGTAATAGCGACACTCAAGATACACAAAGATAAGACAAGTAGTCGTAAGTTAATTCGATGACCAATCACTGACGTCATGCCTGACTTCCATTGAAAAAAAATACCCCCCTATTCCTTGGATGATATTCATCACCAAATAGGAGAGCATTAGTAGAATTTAAATTTATAAAATAATATTACCAACAGTGATGAATTAAGTAAAAACAAAAGTATTCAGAATGAGATTTCAATCTTGTTGGGTTTAAAAATAACAATATACGCTGAACTCGCAACCAAAATAGCAGCTTAAATGTCAAATAAAAACCACTGTAAAATCATGGAATTTGCACCACTGTCTCAAAAGTGAACCAAACTTAGTGATTGACTTTACTTGATATTTTCAAAGCAGCTGTACTGCGTGGCAATACAACTAAAGGGTTAGGGTTATATTAGAATTAAGAGTTATTCTTATTTGTCATATATAGTAAAACGACGACTTAATTACCCCAACCCACTGTAATCTAAATCTCAAAAAGAGTAGTGCATCAGCATAATTATTCATATTTAATAAACCAACTCAATGAGTTTAAATAAAGAACAACCACCTTGTGGCACGTAATTTCCACCAAAATCAGCCATTCAAATAATATTTAGTTACAATTTCACACTATAACTTTGCCCTTTAATTAGCTTGGCTTTTCATTTACTGTGATGACACTTGAAATTGACAACGGTTGACGACGTGAATCTAAGACAACTTGAAATCTTTTATGCTGTGATGAAATCTGGCACCGTTTCTGGCGCAGCTAAACAACTTCATGTGTCGCAACCAAACGTCACTCGTGTTCTCTCTCACTCTGAACAGCAATTGGGGTTCGCACTGTTTGAGCGCATCAAAGGCAGACTAGTCCCAACCAAAGAAGCACATCTCCTCCTTCCCGAAGCAGAAAAAATCTATCAACAGTTGGGTCGATTTCGCAATCTGACGAATAGAATCAAAGCTGGGGAAAAGCACCTGACCATTGGCGCGCCTCCGATACTCTCTGCCGCTATGTTGTCACCGCTCATCGCTCAGTTGTGCAAAAGTGGGGATTACAACATAGAGATCTCGACAGGGAATCAAGATGAACTATGCGATGCCCTATTAAAGAACCAGATCGACCTTGCGATCTGTTTTGGTCAAGATGCTCCGCCCTCTCTCGTTCAAAAAACGCTGTTAACGTCTGAGATGTGCGTGATCACGCCTCCTCAAAATTCAGACGATGAGGTTATCTGTCTCAAACAGTTACTCAATTCTGACAATACATTGATTGGTCTCGATAGTCGCGATCCATTAGGTGCGCAGCTTCATCAAGCCATACATGCACTCGAACCCGAATACCACCCTTCGGTATCAGTTCGAAACTACGGCTCTGCAGCTGAGTTAGTCGTCCACGAAGTGGGGTGTGCCATTGTCGACCCTTGGACAGCTCACCAATACAAAGATCGAGTACACAGAGCAAGATTAACGCCGACCATTGATATTACGGTGTCGCTGCTTTATGCCGAACATAATCCATTAAGCATTTCTGCAAGAAACTTCGTCCAACAATTGGAAGCGAGCCTATAACCTGTTGTTATAGGCAACCAACAAATAAGCATTCGAACCCTTCTCGGTAAACCTCTACTCTGTTTTTAATTCAACAGGATACCAAGGATGCTTTATGTCTATCGCTCAACCCTACTTACTCTTCTTAGGCGACGTTACTGACCCAATCTCAGCCAAAACAGCGCGCGGTATTGCGCTATGGCGACCTGAATTGTGTGTTGGGGAACTAAAATTGACGACAGATACTGTCTCTTTAGGACTGGAAGACCTCACGCTAGAAAAAGCGATAGAAAAAAGCGCGAAAACACTGGTCATCGGTACTGCCAATGCCGGAGGTATCATCCCTGAAACTTGGAAACCGACGCTAATCAAAGCAGCACAACTTGGGTTTAGCATTGCATCGGGTATGCATTCCCGACTCACAGAGATCCCAGAGCTTGCAGAGCTTCAAGCCAAAGGAAAGACGCAACTTCACGATGTACGTCACTATGATGCGCCTCTTGCAGTCGGTACGGGCAAAGCTCGCCAAGGCAAACGACTTCTCACCGTCGGAACGGATTGTTCAGTCGGAAAAATGTTTACCGCTCTGGCTTTAGAAAAAGCGTTAAAGGATCTAGAAGTCGATGCGCAATTTAAAGCGACTGGCCAAACCGGGATTCTCGTTGCAGGCGATGGGATATCTATCGACGCTGTAGTTGCCGATTTCATTTCTGGCGCCGTAGAGGCGATCAGCCCAAGCTTTAACGACCATCAATGGGATATTATCGAGGGACAAGGCTCTCTATTTAACCCTTCCTTTGCAGGAGTGAGCTTAGGCTTGCTTCATGGTGCCCAAGCGGATGCGCTTGTACTTTGCCATGAAGTTGGTAGACCTCACATTCGCCACCTTCCTCATTGCCAACTCCCTTCCATTTCTGCCACGATAGAAGCGAACTTAGCGGCAGCTAGATTAACAAACCCAAATGCAGCATTAGCGGGTATTAGCCTGAATACTTCTGCTTTGAATGAGGAAGAAGCCAAAGCGCTTTGTGCAGATTGGCAAGAGACTTACAACGTACCTGTTACCGACCCTGTGCGTTTCGGAATCCAGTCCATTGCCAGCTATCTCAATGCTAACTTTTAACTTGCGAGAATAAATCATGTTAATAGAAGCGACTCCGTACAGCATCGAATTGGCGACCCCTTTTGTCATATCAAGAGGTGCACGAACTCATTGCCACACGGTGAGGGTGACCGTCTCTCATGACCACCAGCAAGGGATTGGAGAGTGTACACCTTACCCGAGATACGGTGAGAGTGTTGAATCAGTAATAGCACAAATAGAAAGCTGGACTTCAGACTTAGTCAGCATTTCACCACAAGAAGCGAAACAGCACTTACAATCAATGCCAGCAGGCGCAGCACGTAATGCCGTAGATTGCGCGCTTTGGGATTTGATTAGCAAGCTAGAAGGGACATCCTTCCCATCGCCTACTTTTACTATTAGCCCAGCAATAGAGACTGCCATGACCGTCTCCATTGGTGAGGCAGAAGCCATGGCAACGCAAGCCAAGCAATACGTAGACCAAGGCGCGTCACTGTTAAAAGTGAAATTGGATGGTGAATCGGTGGTTGAACGAGTTGCCGCTGTGAGAGCCGCAGCTCCGAATAGCAAAATCGTACTAGATGCAAATGAAGCTTGGGGTACTCTCGATCTAGAACAGTTATTCGAACAACTTGCCCGTTTTGATATCACCATGATTGAGCAGCCTTTACCATCAGGAGAAGACCAGCTCCTAGCCAGTATTAAGCACCCTATTCCACTCTGTGCAGACGAAAGCTGCCACACGAGAGCACAACTCGCTGACCTGAAGGGACTGTATGAGATGGTCAATATCAAACTCGATAAGACAGGCGGGTTAACAGAAGCATTACTCTTAGAAAAGCAAGCCAGAAACGAAGGCTTTGCCATTATGGCTGGCTGCATGCTGGGCACTTCGACCGCTATGAAAGCGGCTTTGCCAATTGCAACCAACGCAGAGGTGGTTGATTTGGATGGTCCAGTGTTACTTGGCGATGATGTTGAAGATGGACTTAGGTACCACTCAGGAAAATTGTACCTGTAACGTCTCTCACCTTAACACATGCTTATACGCTGCCCTTTAACTAGGGCAGCAATCGAATAATTAGCTGGCGTACTTTGCTTGATAAAACTGATGTTGTTCTTCTGAGTCCATCAAGTTGCAAGTCTTACACATGCGCACTTTGTTGAGCTTGTACTTCAAACAACATGTCTTTCTTCGAGCGAACAAAGCATGCCCGTGACTACTTGATACGGTTTTCACTTCTACTAAGCTATTTTTTTCACCCAGAATCTTCGTCAACCAACGCTCTACTCGCTGATTCAAATCAGCATCTGAGCTATGTAGCTGTTTGTCAGACAAGCGGGTGAAGCCTTGAGCCAAGGCATTACTTAAGTTACCCCAAAAGCGTTTTCGATTCACACGTTGCTCGGCAAAAATAGGCTCTAGCTGAGCGCCGATATCGGCGACAATTTTAGCAAGCTTTTCATCTAACTCTTGGTCGCTCAAAACTTGGCTGCCTTGGTTTTCTATCGCAACCGTATTAACTCGACCGTTTGGCTCAATGTTAAGATGAATCGCTTTTGCATCAATGTTTGGAACAATGCCGTACTTCCATCGCAATGCCACTAAAGTCGGAAAAATAAGCTCAACTAGCTGCTTGTGCCATAAAGATGCGCATACCGCAGTTCCCAACTGGGTGTGTTCAGCATGCAAAGACATCAGCTCTGAAAAGGATTCATTCAGCCAAGTATTCAGATCGATATTTTCGTCGCTAAGCACTTTGAGTTCATGGCGTTGATCAACCTGTGTTAATTCGTTTAACGCCAGATCCAGCGAGCACTGTTTTCTTTCCCCCCATAACGACTGCAAGTGGTTAAAGTCCGTTGTGGTAAAGCCCGATGGAACCGCTTTTAAGGAAGCGGCCTGGATTGATTTGATTTTCATTCTAAAACTTAACTTTGTTGTTCACTTACAAACTGTGATTTATCTATTTCACACTGTATGAGATATCGATACTGTACTCGCGCTGCTTCCATGTAACGAAATCGGGTGCAGCAGGAAACGGTTCCGCTTTTCGGACCAGCTTAATTGCGGCTCGGTCAAACTCACGAATTCGAGACGGTTTTGCGATTTTGTAATCTTTGATCATCCCCAACCTATCGAGGGTAAATACCACCACAACGACACCCTGTTTGCGGCGGGATTTCAGTATTTTGGGCGTGACCTTTTTAGAAAGTAAGTGCTGACGAATATAGTAGTCAAACTGCGCTTCATCAGCGATACCACCCGCTTGGTTCCCTGCACCGGTTTCTTTTTGCTGAACGTTTTGCTGCTTCGAGCCGTCTACACCTTGCTCTCCAACTTTCTTTTGCGCAAGCAATTCAGGGGAAGGTTGTACCTTCATCTCTTGAGGCTTTGGTTCGACTCTCCTCTCTTTGGGTTTAGGTTCAACTTTGCGCTCTTTCGTTGGTGGCTTCTCTTTCGGCAATACTTTCTTTTTCACTGGCTCTTTCTTCTGCACCTCAGTTTTCTTTAAAGGTGCTTTTTTAGGAACCACTTGTTTTATTGGCTCTGGCTCTGGCTCTGGCTCTGGCTCTGGCTCTGGAGGAGGCTCTACAATATCTTCGACAGTGTCTATTATGGGCGTCGCAACGCTCTTCGGTGTAACGACAGTCGCCCCCATCATTGCAGCCTGCAAGCCAACACTAATTCTCAGCATATCTGTGCTTTTTGCGATGACAGTATCTTCCTTAGGGGAGAAATAAAGCCAAACGCCCACAACAACGTGAACCACGAGTGAAAGCACCACAAAACCCGTAAAGGCCGAGCATCTTACATTCATGCTCTACCCTTACTGCTGTATAGCTAGATGCGATACATTTAGCTCTAGCTCCTGCAATGCACCAAACAGTGCGACAACTCTTTCCATTGGCACTTTTTTATCACTATGGATGACGACACTCAGTTGGTTTGGATACAACAGTTTCTGCTCAGTGAGCTCATCTTTAAGCGCTTCCATCGAAAGCACTCGTGTCTCGTTGACCAACCAAGCCTCATCTCCATCAACGACACCAATTGAAACCACATTTTTTTGCACGTTCGCAACCATTGGCTTTTCAACGGCTTTCGGAAGTTCCACTTCCATGGTTAACAGAGGCACGTTGATCATCAACATCATGAACGCGATGATGACAAAAATGACGTCTATCATTGGCGTCATGGCATCTTGCAGTGAGCTTGATACCTCTTCATCTTCTAAGTCAATCATGTTCGCTCTCTTCCAACTGAATACAGTGAGAAAAGTGATTAAGCACATCTGCAGCTTCCGCCAAATGAATGCGAATTCTCGACTTAATTAAGGCATGGCAAAGTACGCACACCACAGCGATAACCATCCCTGCAGCTGTTGTTGAAAGAGCTTGCCAAAGACCATCAGCAACAATTGATGGGTTGACAGGGCCATCACTCAGACCGATGTCGCGAAATGAACGCATCAAACCAATGATTGTACCAAGTAGACCCAACATGGGAGCGAGTGATGCAATCGTCGTCAAACCTGACAGTCGACGTTTTAGCCGGTTCGAATAGCGAACGAGCATGATTTTAATCGCCTCATCACGAACCTCTTTGGTGCTAGATTTATGATGAACCAGTTCATCGATGACAAACTGATATCCTGTTCCTGAATGCTTCAAGATGTTCAAAGCACTCTGCATTTCATGCTTGTGTAATGCCTGAAAGATCGCTTGATTGTCCCCTTTTGAAAGTCCTTGTTTTCTCAAGACAACAAACAGGCGTTCTAGCACTAATGCAAGTGCAATCGCCGAACACAACACCAAAGGTGCACCCGTCGCGATGGTCCAAGAATCAATTAACATAGTTCACCTCTTGTTTCTCAGCTGCTTGGATATGTTGCTCGAATGTTTTGAGTCGCTTATACACAGAAATCAGCTCTACGATTGTCGACCAACTGAACACCAAGTAGTGCAATGACCCTTCCACCTTATTAAAGGCACGGATAATCTGCTGCATGGTGCCAAAAGTAATAAGACCAGCAATAATGGTCGGCGTTAACATGATGTATGGCAGTATTGAAGAAAGCTGCAGGTAGCTCACTTTAAACAAATCAAAATAGAGGTAATGACGATACATAGTGACGTAATTGGTACGCACGTGTTGAAACAGCTCTTTCATCGATTGTGGTTGAGCTCGTGTGTGGTCGTCTTCACCAAGCACTAACTCTTTACGCAACGCGGCTTCGGCCTTTTGGTTATTGAACTCCAAGCCCGGTAACTTCACACCAACAACCGCAAGCAGAACAGTGCCAAACAAAGCAGAGAGAATCGCTACGTAGATCAATACGTGTTCTACTTCGCCAAAAAATGGCACCGACTTAACTTGTTTACTCAACTCCCATAGCACAGGTTGAAACGCCAATAACGTCATCAATGAACGTAGGAACGATACTCCAAGACGCTCTACGATATTGGCGAAGCGCATAGTATCTTCTTGAACACGCTGCGAAGCGCCCTCTATATGACGAACTTTATCCCAATGCTCCATGTAGTAATTGTGCATTGCAGTGCGCCAACGAAAAACGTAGTGACGCATGAAGAACTCGAGCAAAATAGCAACCGCAATAAAGATCGCTGAGATTCGTAAGAAGGTCCACAAGTGACCATATATATCATTGGCTTGTACAGAGCCGGGATTAGTCAATGCTTGTTGAATAGCATTATAAAAGTCACCAAACCATTCGTTGACTTGTACATCCAACTGCACTTTGTACCAAGTCGCAAAAAGAATGATCACGCTGCCTAACCAAGACCAAACGTACCAGCGCTTATTAAAGAAAAAACTACGGAACATAAATTAGATACCTTCAGATGACACAGGCGTGCCTATCAATATTGCTTGTTTTGGTAAAGGGATGATCTGTGCAACAATCTCGGTCAAACGCTGCTCGGTCACTTGCTGATCCAGAGTGTGCATTGACTGCAAATAGTCTGGGCCTTGATACTTTTCGTAGCTCAGAGCTAAACGACGCAGCCAAGTATTTGTATCCGACAATCTCAATGATTCTGCGAATTGAATGTCGCCTTGAATACGAGGGTAATTTTCCAAAGGCAGTTGCTGAGATAGGTTTTCTAGCACCGTATTATGAGCTGCCACTAACAAGTCAACTTTCTCTGGTGCCGTAGTAAACTCTGTCGATAAGCGCACTTTATTGTCTTTATTCAAAGTCATCTCAAATCGAATCGAATACACACCACCAAGTTCATGACGAAGCTTATTTTTCAGTGCTTTTTGTACAATTGGATTCAGCGTTGATACCAAGAAACTCGATTCTGGTGTCCACATCATGTCCGCTTCACTTTTGATGGTGACTGTCGATTTATCTTCATCGTGGATTGCCTGTTCCAGAGTGTGGTATCCCGTAGGCAATACAGATTCTCGACCTTCAAAATCTGATTTACGCGTCACTGCAGCTAAATACGGCAGTACCGACTTTTCGATGTCTTGTTCAGTGGTCTGCCCAACAATGAATAGAGACACCGGTTGTTGGTTTAGGGTCTCAACAGCTGACGTAAAGCGGCTCATGTTTAGCGCTTCAATATCATTGTTTGTTGGTGAAGCGTCTTTTGGTGTTCCCCACAGCGCCGCTCGTTCGGTTTCATGTTTAGACACAATATGAACAGAATCGCTAATAGCTTCTTTAGCTTTTTCAAACTGTTCAGCGTTCAACATCCAATCTGTTTGTGTGATCCAATAAGCACGCATTAAAGGCTCTAGGTTTGAAGCTGCCACTTTTGCAGACAAGTCTAGTTGACTGCCTGATTGTGCCCAGCTCCAAGTAGCATTGTGGTCCTTTTGCCATTGCTGCAACGATTGGTTAGAGATCATATTGAAATCAGTTTGTTGCCAAACCTGTTGAGCCGCTTGTAGCATCCAAGGTGGATATACAGCACTGTTGTAACCCGCGTGAGATAACGCTTTGATATAGAGTTCGCCATCAGGCGTTTTTCGGTCTAGCCAAACAACTTGGTCTCCATTAGCAAGCTTCCATTGTACGACTGCAGGGGAAAAGTGCTTATGCTTGCTCATTACATGCGCTTTAGCGAGGGTCGGCGCTTTAAGCTCCACGAGTTCAGTCTCATTGTTTGAGGCCTGAACACGTTTGGTCGACGTGACTTTTTTAGCTGGCGCTTGTATGGCTGCATATTGCTGCGACGAAATTTTCTTTGATAGCTGCTCAACTTGTTCTGCCGTAGGCAAAGTACGGCGCTCTCCACCTGGGATCTGATAGAACATAAACTGATCGGAGGCGTTAAGGATTTGGTTTAGTCGCTCATTTAGCCCTTCAACCGTAAGTTCATCGATCCATTTTAGGGTACGAGCAGATTTGATTGCGTAATCTTCCTCCACACTGTCTTGCATCACTGCAGATGTGAGTTTGTCTTCCCATTTTGCAAAATCACGCTTTGGAATGATTTGTCGGTTTCTCTGAACGGAGGCTCTTGCCTTCACCTTCAAAGCCAACAGTTCTGATTCATTGATTCCATTCTGCTTTAGTCGCTCAATTTCAGTCAGTACAACTTGTTTCCCTAAAGCGTGATTCGTTGTTTTGGCTGCCATCGCCGCAATCAATCGATCATTAGTAGGCTCACTAAAAGAGATATGAACAGATGAAATCGTCGCATCGTACTCAGATTTTGAGGCGCGAACAGAGGGTTTGATTAGCTTTCTAATAAAGTAGTTTTGCAGCCTTTGATAAGCACCTGCCTCAGTGATACTTGGTTTCATTTCACTTCTGAAACCATACACGACAGCAGAAGTCGTGCCTTTTGGATCCTGCACCTTACCAATCACCAACCCATCTTTAAGAGGAAGCTTTACGTAGTCCCTATTTGGTACTGGCACGCTGTCTTCTGCTCCAAAGGTATTCTCAATGGCTTCGGTGAGCTTACGATCATCAAAATAACCACTCGCCACCAAGGTCATATTGCCCGGCACGTAATATCTATCGTAGAAAGCGCGAATATCTTCAATCTCGACATCTAGAATGGCTTTCTTAGTGCCAATAGTTGGACGATCTACATAGCGAGATCCATTTCGAACGACCTGCTTTTTGGCTGTATTGACTCGTTCAGCAACACCAGCACCTCTGCGCATCTCTTCAAGTATGACTCCACGCTCAAGCTGCCAATCTTGATCTTTCATTTTTGCACCAAAGGCTAAGTCACTCAGCAATTTGACAGATTGCGAAACATCTAGAGCGTCATTGGGGCGAGTTCTCACCATGTACTGAGTTTCAGTTTGGCGGGTCATCGCGTTGATTTGAGTGCCAGTTTTCCAGCCTACTTGGTCGAAGAAACGATGCATGTCGATACTGTGCGCACGGTTCGAACGAAAGACCATGTGCTCAACAATATGAGCCATGCCGCGATGTTCATCATCAACAGAACCAGCGTTGACGATCAAACGAAGATTAAAGGGGTCTTTTGAATTTTGACTGTTATGAAAAACATACTGGAAGCCATTATCCAAATAGCCGTGATTGAGGTCTGAACTCCATTGAATTTCTTTTGCAAAAGCACCTGTGCAGGCCAATACCAAACTCGATGCAATGATACAAATAGAAACGCACCTACTAAGAAACATAATAATAACAACGCTATAACATAGTGAATAAAAAAGCACACCTAATGAGAAGTTGATTTGATAATGATTATCAATAATTTTCTCATTAGCATTGAAAACGATTCCAAGATTACTATATTATGCGACGCACATCCAAGAATTTTATTGAAAGTAGCCATGCCATCATCTGGGTAAATAGAGCCAGATCATGGCTTTGAAAACAAGAATGTCATTTAAATGACCTAAAACTGCTACTTAATCGATCAAAAACCCAGTCAAAGCCATTCTTTTAAAGTGGTAAACTGGGATTATTTAGCTGAATGATTATTAATATCATTTAACTTTAGGTCTGGTAACGGTATCAGACACATGCAGTGGTATGACTTGCACAAAGTCATTTTTTGAATCTTTAAATAAAAATAAAAGAATCACCAAAATGAATAAAAATGTTATTGCGCTGGCAATTTTGTCAGCTTTAGGGAGCCCAATCAGCTATGCAAATGAGCCAGTTGATCTTGGGGATATTGAAATATCGGATGGAAACAGCAGTAACGACAGCGCTGTAAATTCTGATGCGATTTATGAAAGCTATGACCCGATTGACTCAGGTACATCGGTGATGAGCGAGACAAGCGTGCAAAACAATAAATCGGGTGGTATTGATACAACCGATCTATTGAAATCGTCACCGTATGTTCAGATGGACAATAGTTTGGATGATGCTACTCAAGAAAACATTCAGTCTATTCGCCCACAAAACTTTTCGATTTCAGGCGGTAACTATTACGACAATAACATCCAAATCGATGGCGTTTCTGCAACATCAATTCATGATGTGACAGACCCGAGTGGTGGCGATCTCGATTGGAACAATGTTGTAGGCCAGACGAGCCAAAGCCTTTATGTAACACCCGATTTAATTGGCTCTGTCGAAATCATGGACTCTAACATCTCGGCAGAGCACGGTGACTTTGTGGGCGGTGTTGTGAACTATGAGCTTCGCAAACCTAAAAAAGAGTTTGGCTTCAGCCTAAGTACAAGTTTCCAAAACGACAGCATGGTGGAATACCATGAGCCAACCGAAATCGATCCTGATGATGATCCAATCGCACCACCTGAATTCACCAAACAACAAACTACCGTTAGCTTTGATCTGCCACTGACAGAGAAACTCAGTGTGCTGGCGTCCTATAGCAAAAGTACCTCTGAAGTGGAGTACACGCAGGATGAACAGTACGGAGGCACAACTGGTGATAATGGCGATACTTCTGAAAACTTCTTATTGAAAGGGGTTTACGAATATCGAGACGACCTCACCTTTGAAGGCCAGATCATTCATAGCCCTTACGAAAGTGAGCGCGATTTACCGAATGCACGCAATGACCTGACTATCAGCAACTCTTCAGGCACTCAAGGCTATTTGAGTGCGACAGGATTTTCTGGAGCGACAGATTGGAACACCAAACTTTCTGTTTTACATAACGATGCATCACGAACGTCAAATAACGAACGATACCAAATGGATGGTGAGTTCTTAGACTGGTGTAATACCACGTCAAACTGTAACGACGGTGGTATCGGCGACTTAGAACAATTGCAGACCGATTACGCTTGGACAACTTCGTTCTCAACAATGCTTGATAAAGGAACGTTAAATTACGGCAGCGAAATAAAATACACTGACGCAGGTAAGTCTCGACCAGAAGATGTGTATTACTACTACAACATTAAAAAGTCTGGAACTGATGATTTCGTTTGTGACCCTAACGATCAATCTTGTACTCCGGATATGGCTAACTGGAAGCACTTAAAGTATGACGCTTTTGATGCTGATGTCGGTGTGTACAGCCATGCACTGTGGGCAGAATACCTGACTCAATTTGGCCCCGTAGAAATGAGAGCCGGTACGCGCTACTCATACGATGACTTTATGGAAAACCATAACCTTGCACCGCGTTTAACGGCAAGCTGGGAGTTTATCGAAGAGACATACCTAACCGTTGGTGCAAACCGTTACTATGCCAACAAGATGATAGGTTATGCGATCAAAGAGCAAACACCTGCTCACACCTGTTATCAACGTGATATGAAAGACACCAGTGATGGCGGTTGGGGCGGCGTACCGGGAGACTGGTATGAGTGTTCAAGTCAACCAAGTGTTGATAACTACAGCGATTCAGACCTAGACACGCCATACAGTGACGAATTGACGTTAGCAATCACCATCCCTACTTTCTTAGATGGTAATGCGCGCTTCAAAACCGTTTATCGTCAGAACCGCTCACAGTTTGCAAAAAGTGATGAGCTAACGGATGCCAATGGTGATGATTACTACGAAATGACCAACGACGGCGAGACTGATTACTACGGTTACTCAATCGAATGGTCAGGTAACTATAAAAAGCACTTCTTCAATGCCAACGTAACTTGGTCTGAAACCAAGAACAATGGATTGGTCGATTACACCGCCGATCCAGAAGATGAAACTGAGCTTGTTTACTACAAGGGTCAGATCATGACGATGGCTGATATGTATGAAGATGACGCTCGTCAGAACTACGCCGCACCATTCAGAGCATCAGCTTCATGGTCAGCACTGTGGTTTGATGACGTGTTAATGACTAACGCTACCGTTTACTACCGCGGTAAGTATGAATACCTCACAGACACACGAGATAACTACACCGACACTGACGGCAGCAGATACGACATTTATGATGTCGAGGAGCAAAAAGCAAAAACCACTGTCGACCTCAATGCCACTTATCGCTTCCTGAAGTATAAGCAACATAATGCGTCAATTGATCTACGAATCAAGAACCTATTTGATGAAGTTAACGGCAGCGAATCCAATTACCAGATCGGACGTTCTTTCTGGGTTGGCTTAAATTACTCAATGTAATATCAACCGTAGAACGAATTAACCCTTCAAACAGGTTAATTCGTTCATTATTTGCGCGAGATCGGTCACATCTCGCGCAATCGACCATTCATAAAAAACAATTCCATCATTTTTTACTACCCACCTTTAAAATTGAGGTATATACTCTTTCTTATCCCTAGATGGAGGCAGAAATGGATACCCAAAACACCACGACTACGTTTCAACAGCTAAAAACCGGTGCAGACGCATACATTCAGCGTCGTAATCAACGCTTGCTAGCTAACCACCGCAAAGAACTGCGTAACTTTACACGAGCAGAAGCATCAACTTACTTAGGTATTGATGCGAAAACACTGGATCGTTACGTGACTTCTGCTGACATCGATCCACGCCGTCATGAAGACTCACAGTGGTCCATCGACATCTCAGAAATGTACAAAGTGCGCGATCTACTGCCGGAAAATCTACGCAAAGATGCGAAATTTATCCGCAGCGAAAAGCAAAAAGCGCAAGTTATGGTTATCCAAAACCAAAAAGGTGGTGTGGGTAAAACCGTATCAGCAGCGACCATTGCTTCTGGTTTAGCGACTGAATTCCACCAAGAATATCGCGTTGGCCTTATTGATATGGACGGCCAAGCAACCCTCTCTATGTACTACGCTCCAGAAGCGGAACAAGAAGGTTACCTTTCTGTTGGCGATCTTATGATGCGCACTTTTGATCTAGATGAAGGTGAAACATTTGAACAAGCCGTTTCAGAAGCATTCTTAGAAACCACCATCCCTAACTTGCGTATTCTGCCTGCAGCGCAAAGCGATCGTGCTATGGAAGGTTGGTTCCACGAGCGTGTATTTAGCCAAACTCTTGCATCACCATATTCACTGCTGCACGACATTATTGAAAGTGTTCAGGACGAGTTCGATATCATCATCATCGATACGCCACCATCACTTGGCTATGCGACGTTTAACGCATATTACGCAGCAACCAGTGTGGTATTCCCGCTATCTATTACTGAAAACGATATCGATGCAACTTGTTCATACTTTAGCTACATCCCACAAGTTTGGGCGCTGCTAGAAAATGCTAACCATCAAGGTTACGACTTCATGAAGATTTTACTTACAAATCATCGTGATAGCTCAACAACCACAGACCTGATGAACAACCTATACGACCAATTCTCGCCTTACCTGTACTCGAAAGAGTTCAAACACAGCGAAGCGGTTCGTCAGGCATCTTCTCTTCTTTCGACGGTCTTTGATATGTCGAAAAGTGAGTATCCAAAAAGTAAAGCGACCTTCCAAAGCGCACAGCAAAACAGCTACGAAGTCACCAGCCAGATCCTTCGCGATATTCTGAACGTGTGGCGTGAACAGGAGAATAGTTAATGGCTAAGAAACGTGGCGGTAGCCCTCTAGGAAATACACCCGGCTCTATTGCCGCTCAGCAGTCAGCAGCAAAAGCGACAGTTGAAACGCTGACAAGCCAACTAACGAAAGAACTGGAGAAGTCAGGCCAAAAAGCGGCCGACTTTCTGCAGGAAAAATTCGGTATCGGCTCGGTAGGCCAACAGATGGTTTGGAAACTCGCTTCGGGTCAAACAGCAACCTTCAATGAAGTAACTTTGTCATTTGAGCAAGTAAAGGACGAGACCTACGTTACATTCGATGTAAATGGTCGCGATCAAAGCCTGCTTACTAAAGAATCACTGGAAGACCTAAACTCGCTTGAGTTCCAACAGTTCTACCCAGCCGTTGGCCGTGAAGTGGATGGCCAAATTGATGTACTTGATGGATCTCGTCGTCGTGCTTGGTTCTTACTTCAAGAAGGACGTGTAAAAGAGTTCAGAATTCTTGTCACCCAAGATGAGATTTCGACTTCTGATGCGAAGGCGCTAGCGAAACAATTACAAACGGCAAAAGAGCACAACCAACGCGAAATTGGTCTTCAATGCCAAACCATCATGAAAAGTGGCAACTACACTCAAGAAGACGTTGCTGCGATGATTGGTATTAGCCGCCCAGCAGTGAGCAAAGCACTCAAAGCAGCGAGCATCGACCAGAGAATTATCGCCCTATTCCCAGTAGTAAATGCACTATCACACACGGATTATGCGCTGCTTGGAAAAGTGATGAAGACATACCAAGAAGACAGTAAAGGCTTAACCGCGTTTATCCAAAAATTGGGTAAAAAGGCTGTCAATGTTCAGGTTGAACATTGTAGTGACGAGAACAAAGAAGCCCTACTCTCTTTGATCAAATCAGAGCTGAAAATTGCGGAATCTAAAAAGGTAACCGACAAAGCTGAAGTTACCCAACTCGCTGAATTTACTAGTAAAGGCATGTTTGCACGTAAGAAAGTCAAAGGTCGTAACTTCTCTTACGAGTTTGGCCGTTTATCAAAAGAACTGCAGTCAGAACTGGATGAAGCGATTCAAGCTGTACTGGATAAAGCAACGCAAGACTAGCTAACGCATTAGCAAAAATAAGCCCATTTATCTAGTTCAAAAAAGGCTGAAACTTATACTTCCAATATAAGTTTCAGCCTTTTTCATTTTAGCCTTTCGCCTAGCGATGCTTATATTGCGTCGGGCAATAACCTCGCGAAACGTCAGAACTGCGAAACTTAGTATGCTTAGTCTTACGCCCCGACACCCGAGCCCGCCAGAGCTTAAAACTCCCGGTTTTTAACCGTTTTCGCATAAATCGGATTACTTCTGGTTCGCTCAGCCCAAACTGTAGCTCTATGGCTTCGAACGGAGTCCGATCTTCCCAAGCCATCTCTATGACCCGAGACTCACTCTCTTCGCTCAATATCATTAGTCAATTCCACACTAAAAAAGAAGAATTTTACGTTCAGAGCTGGTGTTGGGTTCATCTACAAATCAAAGTTTTTGTTTAGAGCGTGGCGTGTTCAGGCGAATCAATAACTCATCAAGAACGAAAGATGATATCCGCCTAGCGAAACCTCCCTCCAAAGACGACTCCCTTTTCTCGAGATACGATACAAAATAATTCTATATTTGAGACTCAGCCACACTACATAGAACGTAACCCACTGTTTATTCGATATAATTTACATTAGGATAATGCATATGAAGAACTAGGTAGAAATATTCGGCTTAATAGAGCTGTTAGGTTTAATCATAAAGTCAAGGTGATAGAGGTAATCTTAATGCCTGATTGCCGCAAGGTGAAATATGGATATCGTTAGCATTTCTGGTATTGAAGAGAGAGTCAAAGGACAAACTCCCGATGTTTTGTCATTGAATTATGATTTGTCGGTATTGCGCATTAAATTGATTTTTCCGTCAGACCAAATTGTTGACGTTGCTTGTGAAAATGTTGAGGGCTTTCGAGTTCTTGATGAAGGGCAACTACTAGAGTTTTGGGGAGGCGCTGCGACTCGGTATTGGCTATTTGAAGTTAAAGCTAATGGCTGGTTAGCTTCAGAGAACATGTGTGAAACTGCACCGCTAATAGTAGAGGGCGGTGAGCTCAAAGAATTTATGGTAGCGGGGGCTAATGAGTGCGTAAGTATTTTAGCTTACACGCAACCATATGTGCAGTACGAATAATTTTCACCTAACGAGAAAGGCGCTTGGACGAGGTGTTTGTACAATCTAAAGTCAAACGGGAACTATGTCATAGATTTCTCATATGGAAAGCCTAACTGGTCTTGATATACGTATAACGGGCTCAGTGAGCATGAAAAACTAGTGATTACCGCATTTGTTGAAGTAGGGGGAACAGCCCTTGCATTTTCGCAAGTAAACCGGCTTGGTCTATCTAGTTCTGCCATCGAGTCTTGGGTTCAAAAAGAACTACTTTAGAACTCAGTTATGTCTGATGGTATAACTGAAAGTTTCGTATTAGATATGGCTTTGTATATCAAAGCATTAAGTGCAATAAATGAGTCCGCTCACTAGCAGGGCGTATGGTCAAGTTAAAGGACGAGTATTTCCCAAGATGAGAACGAACTTAGAATTAGAAGCGAAAAAGCTTAAAAGCCTACTCGACAACAAAAAAGTATCTGAGATTTATCGCCATCGAGAAAGTGAACTGTGCATAGAATTCTCTGATGGTTCCAGACTTTTCGTTAATTGCAATGATAATAGAAGCCTCGAAGTGTCAATAACTGGTTGTCGCGAGCATTAAGAACTGCTGAAAAAATATAACAATACGCTACACACTATACGCTTGGAGATTTTGACATGCCAGCAAGAATGGATGAATACCTAGATAAGGTTATTAAAAATCGATTTTCAATATCACTAATGTCAAATGCCAAATGGCGTAAAGTGTTTACGGTTTTGGATGTGCCAGAGCTGATGTTGAACCAGTGTTACTGGAAGTTTGTTGATAACGATTGTGAATTTCTAGGTTGGTTTACTAAATCAGATGAGTTAATGGAAAAGTATGTAGGTGACTATGGATCAGGGCCTTTTGCCTACAAGCGAATTGAGTGGTTAGAAATCCCCAAAGTAGGTAAGCCTAGTGGGTATGAAAATGTGCCCTTTAAGCACTGGCATCAAGATATAGATGAAGCATTGAATATCTTAAACTCGGTTGGGCACTTCGATACTGAGCTCACAGATAGAGGGTTACGTATCTACGGTTTCAGAGAATAAACATATAACACACTGTGAAGAGGTATTCCCAGCCCGTGGCATTGTCACCATGCGTTAGTTTTAGTTATTAAGGTGGTATCCGATGGCTATGGTACTACGTTGCTCACTAATTATTTGGTCGTTATATTTTTGAGGTCATATGAGCTGGAATCTTATCGCTAGCACTACAAGTGCATATGTTATTGCGTTCATTATTTTGCAGCCAATTTATCATCATAAAAAAGCGCTTAAAGTAGTTTCAGGTTTACTCTTTCTCTACCTTGGTTTAAGCATATACAACTTCAACTATGGCTACTCCATTGGTGACATTACATCTTTCGCTATGTTTTCAGCTATGCTGTTAAGCTTCTTAGCACAATTACGCTATAGCTACCAAGTCAAAGAACAGTATGGCTTTTATCCACGATTGTACTTAAGAGGCTTTCCCATAAAGGGAATCTTTATAAAGCACCCAGATATCAAAAGAGCTCATTCAGAACCAGATACGATAATGACAATTCTCGCTTTTCTAGGGTTCGTTTTAGGTTTTTCTGCCGTACTATTCATGGAAATAGCATCGAATTCGTGAAAACATACAAAGCGTTTGGCATTCTCGGTTTAATTCAGCTTTAGTAATCTCGGCACAATAGATTAAGTAATGGCGTTGCTCACTACATCAATGCAGTGCTATACACAAAGGAAAAGCCTGTGACTAAAAGGATTCAAAATAGAGAAGTTAAAGTGTGTCCAGTAGTACTGCGCAAATCAGGCTCGAATTTGGAGTTGCTAGTATTCGAACATCCTTTGGCCGATGTGCAATTAATAAAAGGTACGTTAGAGCTGACAGACAGTTCAATGGAAAGCGCAGCGCTTAGAGAGCTTGCAGAGGAGTCAGGTATATCCAAAGTATCCGGTACTAGATACCTCAGAAGTTGGGAAAGTGGTTTCCAAAATCAACTGTGGCATTTTGTCCTGTGCGAAGTTTCGGAAAGTTTGCCAAACAACTGGGCCTTCTACACACAAGATGATGGCGGCCATGAATTCAATTTTTTCTGGCACAAACTCGGAGGTTGTTTGGAATTTGATTGTCACAAGGTGTTTTGTAAAGCCATTAAACAAGTCGAAACTATGTTTATACAACAAGCATATCAAAGTGATACATAACATTTGGCACTCCCACTTGAAACCTGCTCACCAGACCCGTCATCTAACCTTTACCACAATCAGAGGTCCCTTCATTGAAATTGGTATGTAAAACAGAAAGATTGGTTATTCGCCAGCTTATGCTCAAAGACGCGGATTTTGTCATCCGTTTATACAATGATGAGTCTTTTATTCGCAATATTGCCGATAAAAACATCCGTACCTCAGAAGATGCGGAGAGCTACCTTACCAATGGTCCATTGGCCAGTTACGAAACATATGGTTTCGGCCTGAACCTAGTCTCGTTGCGCAAAACGGGCGCACCTATAGGAATCTGTGGCGTATTAAAACGTCCCGAGTTGGACAGTCCAGATCTTGGTTATGCATTTCTACCGGAATATTGTAATCAAGGGTATGCGACGGAGGCTTCTATTGGGGTACTTCAACATGCTGTTAAAGCTCTATCTTTAGATACTGTGCTAGCTGTTACCTTCCCCAGTAACAAAGGTTCAAACCGAGTACTAACAAAAGTAGGTTTTGAACTAAAGGGCACCATCGAATTGTATGGTTTAGAGAACAACTTATATGAATACCGAGCGTGAGATGGCCTTGTGACTTAACTCGACACACACTTCAAATTAATTCAATCGCACTCAGTTAATGCCAATATTGAGAGCTCCCCTACCCCCTAGGTTATATTTTCCCTTCAAGATCGCCAGCATCATTAAGACAATCTCATCATCCACACTTAACCTTTAACGCCTACTTTAATCGTTAGTTTTGAAGAAAATTGAGACATTTTGTTTATTGCTACGTAGTGGTTCAAAAAACGAGAAACCACATGCAAACAGTCAACATCGTATGGCTCAAACGAGACCTTCGGCTCACCGACCATGCCCCTTTATTCAATGCACTATCGCCCGAGAGACCGACAATTTTGCTCTACATATTTGAGCCATCACTGCTCAACAACCCTCACTACTCAGAGAGGCATTGGCGATTTGTGTGGCAGTCTCTTGAGTGCATGAACGAAACGCTAGCTCATCACGGACATCAAATCTCTGTAATGCAGGGAGACGCGTTAGAGTGCTTCCAAGAGATACAATCTAAGTACCTAATAGATACCGTCTATTCCCATCAAGAGATCGGCTTGAATTGTACTTTCGAGCGCGACCGCTTGCTCAAGGGATGGTTCGATGCCGAAGGTATCGCTTGGCAAGAGTCTCAGCAGGGGGCTGTCTTGCGCGGATTAGCAAACCGAGAGGACTGGGATAAAAACTGGTCTTTAGTCATGCGCTCTGAAATATTAAAGCCTGAACTGTGTAGTGAACACTTACATACTTTAGACTCTAAACAAGTTGACCATGCATTCACCCCTCCCAAATCATGGACGAATTTAAGTAGTGGCATGCAAACAGGCGGAAGTAAGCTTGCATGGCTAACACTTCACGACTTCTTTAACCGCAGAGGTAAAGACTACTATCGCAGCCTTTCTAGCCCAATCACATCTAGAAATGCTTGCACTCGCTTGTCTCCCTATCTTGCGTGGGGCAACATATCGCTTCGTGAGGTCTACCAAGAGCTATTGCAACATTGGAACGTACCGGGCTTTCGTCGTAGCTTAATCGCCCTATCATCTCGGCTCCACTGGCATTGTCATTTCATCCAAAAATTCGAATCAGAGTGTGAGATGGAGTTTCGTTGCACCAATACGGCCTATGAAGCGTTACTCTCACAATCTTGTAATACAGATCCAAATCACCTCTTGGCTTGGAAGTCCGGTAATACTGGATTTCCTTTGGTCGATGCCTGCATGCGCTGCTTACATCACACCGGATACATCAATTTCCGAATGAGAGCGATGTTGGTCAGCTTCCTTACCCATCACATGAGCATGGATTGGCGGGAAGGCGTGACTCACCTAGCCCAGTTATTTCTCGACTTTGAGCCTGGTATTCATTATTCCCAGTTCCAGATGCAAGCTGGCGTGACCGGCATTAATACCATCCGCATATACAACCCTATCAAGCAGGCACAAGAACATGATTCAGATGGGGAGTTTGTCAAAAAATGGGTGCCTGAGTTAGAACAAGTTCCTACGCCATTGATATTTG
Source organism: Vibrio sp. R11-SG3-ISO9 (assembly GCF_059834255.1). Taxonomy (NCBI): domain Bacteria; kingdom Pseudomonadati; phylum Pseudomonadota; class Gammaproteobacteria; order Vibrionales; family Vibrionaceae; genus Vibrio; species Vibrio sp. R11-SG3-ISO9. The sequence goes on along the minus strand of NZ_JCBDGU010000057.1, from coordinate 114,474 downwards.
AACCGTGGAAGATGACACCTATGGAATCAGCAATGTACCAATTGGACCCGGAATCACCGTACCTAGATCCTATTTTCAATCTCGACGAGAGAGCGCGCCAAGCGAGAGAGCGACTATGGTCTTGGAAGAAACGCGCCGATGTGAAAAGCGAAGGTGCTCGGATATTGGCAAGGCACGTTCGTCAGACCAATAAAAGCGCAACAGGTTGATCGCAGAGCAAACCTTCGACGTAATTACCTTTTTAAACAAGGCGTTCGTTGAACACATAGAGACTACGGATAGACACATGAGAGATCTAACTTTTTCGCACGATGATATTCAAACCATGGAAAAGCGTTTTCGTACTCGGTTGGTCAACTCGATATCGGGATTTAAAAGCGCGAATCTGATAGGGACAAGAGACCAACAAGGACAAGAGAACCTTGCAATCGTTAGTTCTGTCGTCCATTTGGGCTCACACCCTCCCCTGTTGGGCTTTATTGTTCGCCCGTGTAAAACGCCAAGACACACGCTTCAAAACATAATTGAAACCAAGTCGTTCACAGTAAACAGCGTCAACGACAAGATTTTCCAAAAAGCACATCAAACATCGGCTCGATACTCAAAATCAATTTCAGAGTTTAATGAAGTAGGACTCACTCCTTATTACGACGGCAACTGCCCTGCCCCGTTCGTTTTAGAAAGCCGTTTAAAAATCGCGTTAACTCTGAAGGAACGTATTGACATTAAGAGCAATGACACGGTAATGCTTGTTGGAGAGGTCAACACCATTCACGTTCCAAGAATGGCGATCATGCATGATGGTTTTCTAGACCTCGACGCGTTAGGCACAGTCACGATTTCGGGGCTAGATAGTTACCACAGGACTCAACGCATTAACCGTTTAAGCTATGCTAAGCCAGACAAAAGTGTATTTCCACTAACCACCGACGGTGAGCCATCGTCATGGGCAGCTGTTAACCCTGTGCCGGAATAGCCGTGATTAAGCCTAGCTCGTTTTAGGCTTATTAATCACGTCCCAAGAGCATTCTGGTAAAGGCATCTCTCGATTCAGGAGTGCTATCTCTGTCTACCACGTAATTTACATGGGCACTGAACTTAGAAGATGGAGATAGCTCAATACTCCAAAGCGCGTTGATTTGGTTTGGCACCATCGAATATCGAACATCAATAATTCGTTGTTGGTTATGAGGGTCTTGGGCAATAAAGCCATCGGAGAAACGCGAAAACCGCTCAACATCGATCATTTGCTGACTGCCTTGTTCAAGCCATGGTAGATCAACTGGAACATCTAGCTTTGGTACAGACTCTCCCGGATAGGTTTTTATATCGGCCCCTACCCTAACCGCATCGACAAAATAGGTGTCATTCACTTCATAAACGACTTTCCAAACAAGGAGGTTGGCTAACGTTGGTTTTACTTCCACTACTACAGGAGTATGTTGACGCTCGTTAGCTAGCACCAACCCAGCAGCTTCCGCTCTATCTTTCTGTATTCCCCCAATAATCAAATAGACAAATGTCCAGCTCATCGCCACCAAAGCGAGCTTCGAACTGTACTTCCAGAAAGCGAAAGCAACCAATACCAATAATGGCAATGTAAAAGCCGGGTCGATAACTGAGATTATACTAAAGGCAACGCGTTCATCGGATATTGGCCAGAACAGCTGCGTTCCGTAGCTGGTACAAGCGTCTAACATGCCGTGTGTACCGTAACCCAGCGCACAATAGAACCATGTCCGCTGGAAAGATAGATCGCACCGCTTTGCAAAAATGAAATAGAAGACTAACGCGCAAAGCAAACTACCAAAGGGGATAAACAACAAGGAGTGGGTAAACTGTCGGTGATACTCAAGAAACAATAACGGATCTTGGCTCGAACGGATGAGAACATCCAAGTCGGGTGCCATACCAGAAAGCCCGCCCAAAACCGCGGCAGCCCTCGAGTGCTTCCTCTTACTTACTGACAGTGTCAACGCTGCGCCCAGCATCCCTTGCGTCAATGGGTCCATTTATAACTCTTTGATAGCATTAATCTAAATGACTCATACTATTTAGAGTAGACGTATTTATTAGCCTATGTGAAGGCAAGCCAACATTTTACGTACAACACAGAAGTTGAGATCTACTCTTACCTACTTACACGGTTTGAGATTGGGCAAGGAGTGCAGACTCTCGAATCTGCTTCTCTTTGAAACTCGATAATATAAACATCATTAGGTAACCAGAACACAATGCGATAATGATCGCCACGACATTGTCAGTAAACGCCGATATTACATAGAACATAACAACCAGCGTCGCGATACCTGTTAAGCGAATAAATAGGCTTGTTTTAAAGTGTCCGTTTGCTTTGATGTAAGCCAGTTGGTAGGCGTTTAGCATCATAAAAATAAAGAAGATAGAGAAGTGGAACAACACTGGTGTTGCGCCTGCATACTCAGCTGGGAAAAGCGCTTCAACAAGGTTTGTACCGAACAACAGCATCGTCAAGAAAAACGCACCGCTGACAATAAATGACAACTTAAACACCCATCGACGGATAAGCTGAATCTCAGAGAATTCTCCATTTCGAACCTTCACAGACAGTTCAGGCAGAACAAAGCGGTAAATTGGGAATACGAATAACATCGTCATGTATGTGAAGACCGGACGCACCACAACCTGAAAATCACCCAATTCATCAACGCTGAAGTAGCGAATAGTCAGCAACACAGCAATGTAAATCATAAGAATGCTCGCTCCTGCTTCGAGTGTCGCAGTAAAGCTCTTTTTCACATAGCCGTACATGTCTGAATTAAGCTGTACAGGCTTGATTGGCAGAGTCGATACCTCTTTTCTTCGGCTGATATACATATAGAGCGCCGTTATCAACGAAGATATGGTCAAACCATAGAACAATGCCGTTAACGCACTGAATCCAGCAATATAGTAAGCGAATAGAAACAGAGTCACGTTCAACGCAGGGTCAAGCCAAGTGGTACGGTTAGTAATATCGTATAAACGATACATGGCAACTAAATTGGTAAAGTAGAGCTTCAGCCCCAAACCAAAAATGATGCCCACCAACTGCAAGTATTCGACACCGATATCCAAGCTGTGCTTGATGTAAGGAATCACCCCACCCCACGTCATTAGGACGACAACAATAAGAGTAAAGCGGAAGATATTGATAATATCGATATCATTCTTGGTTTGAGAATACGTCACGACCATGGATGAGCGGAAGCCCGTCATCAGTATCATGGACAGAGAAATGATATCAACGACAGTATGAAAGAGCGCCAAATCGGCTTTTGCTACCCAGCCGGCAAGCCAGATCTTAAAGGTAAAACCTATCGCAATGCTGATTAATGTTGCCCATATACCGGAAAGAAACGCCTTCTTTACCTTGGTGACTGATTGTGAATGCATTTCGAATACTACTGTCATAGGTGAGATTTTCACATAGTATTGAAAGCTATTCTCATTTACAACAAAACTCTGTTGCAGCTCTTATAACATTGGCTATGCAAGAAGCCAGATCAAAAGCATGTGCACTTTCTTAAGAAATTGAAGGAACAATCCGTTTGTAGACAGCACACACGACAACGTCTCTCTACACAAACTCATCATGATTGCTTAGGCGCTAGGCTGAAAGTATGTCGCCTATAGGTTAGACGTGACACTGTCCCTTTAGCATCAAATAATCGAATAGACATTACTCACCCAAAAGTTAAATAAGGAATACAGCTTTGGAATGAGCGAAAAACTTGTCAATGTTCAGCCTGAACATTCCTTTCTAATAGCGTCTTGAGTAGCAGAAATGCAGCGCCACTGTACGTGGCCGTGCTACAGATTTAAGTGGAACTCACGAAACTCTCTTGGTGAATATCCGGTACTTTTTTTGAAGGTGTTCGAAAAGGTAGACAGACTCTCGTAGCCGACATCAGCGCAGGTATCAGTAATCGAGTGTCCTTGCTTTAAAAGTTCTTTGGCTTTTGCGATTCGCATACCCCGTAGGTAGTTTCTTGGCGTCAGACCATACAGTTGCTTAAAAGTACGAACATAATGAAATCTAGACATAAAAGCAGCCTGAGCTAAATCATCCAGCTCGAGTTTTTGAGCATAGTGCTTTTCCATGAACGCTTTAGATTGCCTGATTAGGACATAGTGTCGCTCAGGCGTTGCTATGTCATTGTACAAGCGATCTATCTCTTGTTCATAGAATGTCTTAGGGGTTGATGCCATCGTGACCAAAACCGTCGATTAGGGATAACAGGAAGTTTAGCATGAGATGAAAATAGAAATGTAAGGAGCGCCAGACTCTATGACGCGCCTTCTAGACATAAGTTAGCGATAGACTAAAGCATCTGCATCAGCTGAATGTAGTTCCCGCACGTGTCATCAAGAACCGCAATCATGACATTGCCCGCTTCTCTCGGTTCTATTGAAAACTCAACGCCGAGAGCAATCAGCCTTTCATACTCTTGTTGTACATCGTCCACAGAAAATGATGTCCATGGAATACCCGCATCTTTTAGTGCTTGTTGGTAGTGACGAGCTGGCTCGAATGCCATTGGTTCTAACAACAGCTCAACACCTGCTTGCTCTTGTGGGGATACCACGGTTAACCACTTGTATTCGCCGAGTGGTACTTCTGTCTTCTTAATAAAGCCAAGTACATCAGTATAGAACACGAGAGCCTTATCTTGATCTTCAACAGGTACGCTAGTCACAGTTATTTTCATTGTTGCTTTCCTCAATCATTCGAATAACAACATCTTAGAATACGAGTCTTTGAATTACTTATTCTAAATTGCTTAACTATCAGCGAGACGTCCACTTATCACCATTGAACCAATGAGTGGCTTAAGCATTGACTGCTCTGAGCCTAAATCTTCACGCACCGTACAGAAAACATATACTCCTTGGTGCTCGTCGTTCGTCTTATTTCATTTTTGTGTGCGTTCCACCATGAATACGCCAAAGTACGGATATACGCCTTTTTGTCTGTCGCGCTGGTGCCTGTCCAAAACTCGCTGTAAGCACCTTGTGTGATGTACCAACCATTCCATTTCACACCGGCAGGACGAGCGAAAAAGCGCTGTCTATTAAGTTGCGACTCGTCGACTTTACTAAACAAACCATCAGCTTGGTGTTCTTTTAATTGAAGCCCAATGTTTTGCTCTCCTCCACGCCAACCTTCAGTATTAAGCTCTTGTTCCGCCATACCGAGCGTTTTTTCTAACACCATCCAATCTTCATCTGTTGCAACTCTCCACCCTAAAGGACATAACCCTCTAGCGTCAGCAACGTCATGCCAATCGTATAAACGACCATACTTGAGTAGATTCTCCGGATTATCTTCAGGGATGGCAGCAGAGCTCGCATCAGATCCGTCTTGAAACTTAGTGCTTCTTAAGTTTTCTGCAAACCACACTTGATTACCGATGGTGACGGTTCGGTAGACATTACCTTCCGAGTCTTGAACCGTGTCTGACAATTCATGTAGTGCTTTATTGGTTTCGTTCGCTGAAGTTGTTGTAGCTAGGCTCATACAGACTCCCAAAGATAGAATGAGTTTTTTCACAAGTAGTGCGCCGAGTTTGAGTGCATGAACAAAGCTTAGCTCTAAGCGTTTGTTCAAACTAGACGACATACTCTCGAAAACTTGCCCATTAATCTCACGTAGACAAATGAGTGCCTGCTATGCGACGCCCTCTACCAAGCCTTTAGACTGAACCCACTGTTTTGGGGATTGACCATATAAGCGTTTGAACTCTCGACTAAATTGCGATGAACTGACATACCCTACTTCCATCGCCGCTTCACTAACATTTGCGCCAGCCGCAATTTTCATCGCAGCACTATTGAGACGCATCGACTTCATAAATTGTATTGGAGACATTCTGGTTGCTTGCTTAAACTTACGATGCAGCACCGCCCTACTCATGCCCACTAACGATGCGAGTTCATCAATAGTTACGTTCTTATCGAGGTTTGTAGACAAATGCTCAATAGCACGCGTAATCCCATTTCCTACACCAAAAGCCTTTCTGATTGACGAACCACACTCACCTTTCAGCAATGTGTAGTAGAGTTCTCTTAAGCGACTTTCCCCTAAGACCTTAGAGCTAGTGACATTGTCACTTATTTGAACAAGTCGGTATAAAGCTTCTGTAAACTCCTCGTCCCAATTCGAAAGCAATAAACTTTGCGGTTGCACGTTGCTTTTTGACGCTGGCGCAACATCTAGCATGTTCTCCATTTCAATCGTGAGCTCTTTCATCACGTTTGTATCGAGAGATACATACACACCAATCAATGGATCTTGTACAGACGCTTCTGGTGTCCCAGCCTCAACCGGAAGCGAGGCAACACAACACATATATTGCTGGCTATCGTAAACAAAACGGTCGCCCTCCAATATCGCTTCTTTTTTCCCATTCAAAATCACAATCAAAGCTGGGTCGTAGATTGCAGGCGCACAAGGGACTGCATTCGTCACCTTGAATAGTTGTACGCCTTTAATTCGGCTTTCAAACATACCATCTGTCGTTAGCCTGTCGGCAACCAAATCTTTTAATTTCTGCTTCATCGAATTACCTTAAGCCAGCAATGATATTAATAGGCAATAAATAGCGACTATTCCGCCTACGAGCCATTCCTATTGAGAGTTATAGTTCATTTTGTGCGGAATTACTACATTAGGCAGCGCACTCAATTATGCAATCAAGGTGTTTTTGTCTCTTCAGAGTCGTAAATCAAAACGAGGTTAATACAATGGCTACTAAACAATTTGGTAATAAAGGCTGGACGCCCGATAACATTGGTTCTCTTGCTGGAAAAACCTATGTCATTACAGGTGCTAACAGTGGGACCGGCTATCAAGCAACACGCATACTTTTATCAAAAGGTGCCAAAGTTGTGATGATGAACCGTAATCCAGATAAGTCGCTAATGGCCATTACAGAGCTTAAAGAAACACTAGGGACGAATATAGATATCAGCTTTATCACCATGGACCTCAGTAGTTTAAGCTCTGTGAAGAAAGCCGCATCACAACTTCTAGATGAGGTAAAAGAAGTTAATGCGCTGATATGTAATGGTGCCATCGCTCAAGTGGCTAAACAGCAACTCACTATTGATGGCTTTGAGAGCCAATTGGGCGTTAATCATTACGGTCATTTCTTGCTATGCGGTTTGTTGTATCCGCGCATAGAAGCAAGTAACGGGCGAATCGTCGTTGTGGGCAGTACCGCATATAAAATGGGGAAGAAGCGCATTCAATTTGAAGACGTCAACTTTAATAGCAAATATACAGCTTGGGACTCCTACGCGCAAAGCAAGCTTGCTCAAGTGATGTTTGCTTATGAATTACAACGCCGCATCCAATCACTTGGCAAATCGGTACAAGTTCACGTGTGTCATCCAGGAGCTTCAAGAACAAACTTGCTAAAAGACACGGCAAGTACATTCAATAAAGTCTTATGGGCTGTGATGTCTAGATTCATTGCTCAATCTGCTGAGAAAGGTGCTTGGCCCCAGTTGCTATGTGCAACACAAGATGGACTGACGTCCGAAACCTTGTATGGGCCAACTAAACGCGCTGATACCGTAGGGCCTGTAGACGTCAATAATCTTGACAAAATCGCCCTAGATGAAGAGGCGGCGGAAAGACTCTGGACGCTTTCAGAAAAAGCGACATCTTTTACTTGGGATCTTAACTCCCCTAGCCTCACACCAGATATACAGAAATCAAACTCTTGATTCGATGTAAGTTTAGAGGCATCAGCAGGACGTAACGCTAACTTGGGCGCGACGTTCTACAATGAATTGCGGTGTTAGGTTGTCAATGTTCAGGCTGAACATTGACAAAAAGCAAGACACAATCGCAGTCCAAAATTAGTCATCTAGACGATTAATGATATGACGAACAGAGCCCAATACGTCGGATGCCATCATCCCGACTTGTCCATACGTATTGGCATTGTGATCAGCAGCCATACTGTGAATGACGCTACCTAGTATTGCTGCCTCAATAGGTTGATACCCTTGTGCTAATAGTGACGAGATGACGCCAGCAAGTACATCCCCCATCCCACCAGTCGCCATCCCAGCATTACCTGCGTGACATACTACCGTTTTGTGGCCATCACTAATTAAGGTTCCCGCCCCTTTAAGTACAGTGACACATCGATATTTTTGACATAGCTTTTTAATAGAGAGATAGCGATCGGCTTCAACTTCTTTGACACTGCAATTGAGCAACATTGCCGCTTCACCAGGATGGGGCGTAATAACTGTATTCTCTATCGGACGGGCATCTAAGTTATCATGCGCTAACCAATATAAGCCATCCGCATCTATCACTTTAGGCATGTCATAAGCTCGACTCATAACCGCTTCATAAACATGCTTACCCCAATCGAGTCTACTTAAACCGACACCCACACAGATACTCGTGCACCATTCAAGTCGTTCTGATAGTTGCTCGACATCTGACACCATAGCTTCAGGTAACAAAGAGCGCATAGGAAAGCAGCTAGATTGATGGACAATAGAGGCCAGCAACCCCGTCCCGGAACGCAACGAAGCTGCAGCGGCAAGATACGCAGCACCGCTCATGCCGTCACCGCCGCCAACAACCAACAAACGCCCATGGCTACCTTTATGTGAGTCTTGTGCTCTCACTTTCAACCTATCTAGCCATCTCGAACTCGTGAGCAAAGCAGTTGGTGCATTATGATCAGCAAAGGCTCTATCTATGCTTAACCCTGCAAACAACAACTCCCCAACATGACTTCGAGCTTGAGCAGTAACTAAGCCTCTTTTGAGGGCAATAAAGGTGACAGTCGCATTTGCCTTGACCGTCGTGCCAAGCTGTCTACCGGTATCACTATCTAGCCCCGATGGAACATCGATTGAGATAACAGGGCAGCTAGACTTGTTCAATGTGGTGATGACGGACTCGGCATACGCCCTCAGTTTGCCTGTAAGCCCCGTGCCCAAAATCCCATCAACAATGAGGTCGATACTATCGTCTACTTCAAAGTTTGGTTCCTGCACTTTGCCGCCAGCAGATAGAAAGAGTTGCTGTGCAGACTTTGCATCTCCACTTATCTTTTGAGGTGAACCCACTTGCCATAAAGTCACCTTGTATCCCGACATCAATGCTAGTCTTGCAACAACATAGCCATCGCCGCCATTGTTACCAGTTCCAGTAACCACCAAAATACGGCGACAATGCTCATACCTTTGCTGAATGACAGAGAATACTGACTCTCCAGCTCGCTCCATCAATTCGTACATGGGAATACCGAGAAGTTTAGCGACTCGTTTTTCTCCCTGTCTTACCATATCTGATAAGTACAGCTCTTCAGGTAATTCTGGTGTTGCCAAGCTTGTAAACATGAGAGGCCTCAAAGACTAATGTTGGGTTCTACTTATTGAAAAGCATATAACATTGTTTATTGGTTTGATGTGTCCCGGCGAGCAACATCTGGTACAAAAACTATTTATACAAAGAAACAACAATAAAACGTGTCAGTGTTCAGGCTGAACATTGACAACATCTCAAGCCGAAAACCTTTCATCCAGGCGCGATAGGTAGTGGTAGGTATACTAAACAACCTCCGCTTACTCTTTATATTGATATAGGGTTAAATGATGACAACGAGTTCCTGTTCTTTAAATCTTCAAAGGCAGTAAGCAATAGAGTAGGGAAGGCTAACAAGGTTTGAGGACAAGTAACATTACCTTATGTTCAGGCTGAACATTGACAAAAAAAGCACCTCATAGGCGGGATAGATGGGGTAGGTTACTAAATGGTAACTGCTTGTCACTAAAGGAAATCACTTCTATATTTGAAATGGTTTAAGAATCCAATTTCGATAAAAAGGGAACCAAATGGGACATTCAAGTAAACTCAAGGCCGGGGATTCATTTCCTACTATTAATGCAACCTTACTCGACGGAACAAATGTCACCTTAGGTGAGCCAAAGTCAGGAATGACATGGCAAGCTGTATTCGTTTATAGGGGCAAGCACTGTCCATTATGTACAAAATACCTAAATGAGATTGAAAGCTATAAACAAGCCTTCAATGATGCTGGTGTCGATATTCTTGCAGTCTCAGCAGACGCAAAACATCAAACAGAAGAACAATTAGAGAAACTCGACATCTCTTTCCCAATTGCGTACGGACTCACCGAAGAACAAATGAAAACACTCGGTGTATACATTTCGCTTCCACGTTCAGAACAAGAAACCGATCATAACTTTGCAGAACCTGGATTGTTCGTCGTTAATGAAAAAGGGGAGTTACATGTCGTTGATATTTCAAATAACCCTTTTGTACGTCCAGAACTGGGGGCGTTAACGCGCGGATTAGCTTGGATACGAGATCCCAATAACCATTACCCAATTCGCGGCACACTAGATTATTAGCCTAGAATTGACGTAAAAAAGCCAGCTAAGTGAGTAACTTAAGCTGGCTTTTGTTTATCTAGAGTAAAGTTAAAATTATTTAAGTTGTATGTTGTGGTCTTCCGACCAGGCACGTAACTCTTCAAGGATACCCAATGCTGTTGAACCAAACTCGGTCAGTTCATAGCTCACTGCAATAGGGCGGTCACTGATGACTTTACGAATAATCATGCCCTCAGATTCGAGCTCTTTCAATCGTTGGTCAATCATCTTCTTGCTCGCGCCTCCCAGCATTCTCGCTAAATCATTGAAACGGACAGGACCATCTTTCAAGTGATAGATAATGGAGCCTTTCCACTTACCACCAATTAAACGCATGCCTTTTTCTATAGCACACGGTTCCGTGCAGACATTAGCAACCGTTTTACGACCTTTAGTATCTATAGTGATGGAGCTTTGCATAATAAATACCCCGATAAACTTCTACGTTAGTTACAAACTATGCTTAGTATACAGCAAGTCCATACTGCACGCGTTTTCAGTATTACCTATTAGTTATGAAAGCAACCAATCGAAGGCCTTTTCACGCCAATAGTAAAAATCTTAAATCTAAGCCTAACCAATGCAGATTTAAAAATGCGCCATAATATGAGCTTCAAAGCGTTCGAAATCACGTTCAATATCCGCATTTTTCATTACATCGAAACAAGAAAAAGTCGGAAGAGAAGTCATACCAAAGAAACGAAAGTTTGCATGCATGTGGAACATAAGATCATCAACACCTTTGCCTTGGAATAGATATTCCTTGTCATCATCAAACGACTCTTCAGGAGCATTAAATGTCAGTGATAGCATGTACTTTGTTCCAGTTTGAGTGCCACCTGTACCATAGTTTTTCTTAGGATCGCTTTCACTACGACCATCGAATGCACAAAGAGCGCCCCCCATACCTGCAGTAAACACATCATCCATATACTTTTTAAATGACCATGGTACAGACATCCAATTGACAGGAGATTGGATAATCACTCTGTCGGCCCATGCAAAATGTCCAAGCTGTTCCTCAACATCAATCTCATCTTGCATAGAAACCGTGCGAACCTCATAGCCTTTACTCTGTAAAAGTGTTTGAGCTTTATCAACTAGACTCGCATTCAAACGACCTGGAGAATAAGGAGAAACTTCGTGCGCGTTAATAATCAGTACATTAGTCATTTTCATTACCTTTAACTATCGTAAATTAAATAGGGGAGGGGAGTTCCCATCCGATAGTGGTTTATTATGGTAACCTGAAAACAACTTTCAATTAGTATACTTTTAGTAACCTAGTCAAATCTCTAACAACTCATTGATAAAGATAGAAAAAATTATTTTTCCGATCATTAGTCATCCAATCAAATATGGTTACATCGATCGGAACAATGTCAATGTTCACTTTGAACACTGAATTTAACAACAATGAGTGATACTACGAATAATACGAGATAGTTAAAATGTTACGTCGTAACGTACTGGTGAGGTTTGATGACAAAAATAAACTACTTACTGAAAAAACGATCTCAATTTATATGATCACTAATAGGAAAGAACAAAACTAATCGTTCCTTAGGTGGATTATTAATGAAAGCAATAAACTAAAACTCTTTAGAAACATCTATATTATGATCTTTATACTGAACACAATATCATCAATAATCGGTCAATGTTCAGCCTGAACATTGACAAAAAATTAACATACCAAAGTACTTACTACTTGAGTTACTTATGATCAATTGGTAACAGTGTAACGAGCATGATTATGGTCTTAACTTTACGATCGAAACATCATGAAGGTTCTACAATACCTTCTTCTAAGCATATCAACTTCGTTAAATGTTTATATCTAAGAGGTAGAGGATAATGACATTTGACGATCTTAAATTTTTAATTCCATTTAGTTTATTGAAACAAAAATTTAGCCTATCACTTTAAGCTTAAATAACGAACAAAAAGAGCATTAAACAACTGAAGTTTGTCGATAAACTCAACAGCTCATTGCAAAACTCTCTTGAGTTTTGTGATGAGATTTTGAGTCACCGACAAAACCTAAGTGAAGTTGGTAATTTTTTAAAACTAGATCCTAAAGGTTCTAGTTTCTTAGTATGACGCTTTAAGTAACGACATTTACCGATTAAACGTAGATATTAGCCGATTGGATATAAATATTTACCGATTATCTAATGACATTAGACGATCGCACATATAAACATTTGCCGAACACGATTGTTTTAATATAAACATTAACCGATGATCTATGAAGTAAGATCTTAATTTGTTGAAGCTCAATGATCTTCAGGCGATCCAAGCACACAAAGTAACCACAATACGTCTCATAAGGGAAGAGATCGGTAAATAAAGATCAACCTATAAGAACTAAACATTTACCGAATCAACTAAACATCTACCGATGTTTATAGGGGGTTATTGTGATCAACTATCAATATTTACCGATCTAGTATAGATATTTACCGAAGTTAATGAGTTAATCGAAGATCTCTGTTAGACTGATAAAATCGTATCCATAGGTAATGATCATGACTTCATCATCCAGCTTAACCGTTATTAATGAAGAAGATCGAAAGAATCGATTCATCTCATCCATTTTGTTTTCTAGAGCAACGATTTTTCATCCCGCATCTCGGTTAACGTCAACTATGCAGTCCAAGTTGGTTGAGATTGCGCAAAATGGTGGTACGGATCTTAACTATCCATTAGAAAGTGTGAACATCAATAGCTACGGTAAAAATTTTAGAGTTGATCTTCATGTTGACTATTTACTGCAACCTCACCGCGATATCTTAGAAACCATGTTGGCTTACGCACAAACGATCCAATTGGATGACTCTTCTTATGAAGCTGGTGCACGGCTGACTTGGTCACAGGTATATCAAACAATTACCGATGGCGATGTTTCGGATACACAAGAGGATGGCTTCGATTCATTTATTGATCGAGATGCAACCGTTCTATCGATGAGTATGTATGAATTGGCTACGCGAATGGGCATGGCAACGACACGAGCTAACTACGATCAAATTGAGCGCAGAATCACTCAATTGGCAACTGCACATCTAGTGATCAACGAACTCGATGATGATCAAAATGTCGTCGGTAAAAAACCACTAGAGTTTGTACAAGATTACCGATTCTATTGTGATCGCAGTAAATTCAAAACGGGTCGTAAGACAACCAAGAACTTAACCAATCATGTATTTTTGGTTCCTGATATGCGTCTGCTGCAGGCCATTCGTGACCACGGTTACTATTACCGACTCGAACAACACAAAATGACGAACTACAGCAAGCCGTCAGTACGCTCATTTTTGAAATACATAACCACACATAAAGCTGAGTTTTTGCATAACAAGAAGTTTGAGTGGGCGCTTGATAGCTACATTCAATCTATCGCTTCGAAAGTCAGTCATAGCTTCCGTAGTGATCTTAGAAAAGATCTTTTAGCAAATGCAGTACAAATTGAAAAAGACTTCAGTCTACAATTCCGAGATGTCGGAAATGGTATTCAAATTTTCTATATCGGAGAAAGTGAATCATGATAACTCAGTCTCTTGATACGCTGATGTCGTCACGTGCAAGTCAAGAAATGAGCTTTAGCTTGAAAGGTTTACTTAAAGGTCATGTGGGGATGTTGATAGCAGCTCCTAATGTCGGTAAATCTCACTTAGCACTGTGTATCGCTATGGAACATGCTTCTTCGATGACGCTATTGGGTATGAGTGCAGCCGATAGGCCCGCCAAAACACTGGTCTTGAGTTCGGAGGATGGGGCGGGTGTTATTCAAACCAGAATGAAAGATAAGCTAGCTAGTTGTACTCCTACAATTCGCTCTGAACTGAAGAACAACTTGCACTTCATGACCGATATTGAGCCTATCGTCATACCACCTGATTGCTCACACCAAGAACAATTAGAGCATCAACAATACTTGGCTCAACTTAAAGAAACATTCGCTCAATTTGACCTAGTGATCATCGATACCGTAACTGAAGCAATCGGGCGATGTGAGGAAGTGAAGCACGACAGATTGATTAAGAATGTGTTTCAGGCGCTAGCCAATGACTCAGGTGCAAGCCTATTACTAGTTCACCACGTGAACAAAGATGAAATTCGTGGCAATCAAGAGATAACCATGGCGTCTGGAGCAGGGCTTACATCGGTAATGCGTTTGACCAAGTGTTTATTTACCTTGAAACGCAGCAAAGACTTAATGTCGATTAAGTACCTGAAAAGTAATTATCTACCAGAAAACGAGAATCAAGAGTTTGCGGTTGAGGTTCGCCAAAGCCTAACCATAAACCCAGAGTTGTATAATCCGAAAGCACGAGCTAGCAGCAAAGGTGTTAGAACGACGACTCGAATTAAAGCCGCGCCAAAATCCATTACACTGTCCGGGACTATCCCCGAGCAGGAAGAGATCGAAGAGCGCAAGAACTTGCGTGATGTTCTCTAGTCATTCTCTAGTGTTAAGACCTTTCTATGAGCAGCTCAAATTAGAGCTGCTTTTTTTGTATGGGCACGTTTGACCTGTCTACAGGTTTCAGGTTTAGACTCCGCGCCTTAATTCAATAAGTCGAAGTGGGGTCTATTAAGGTGTATCAAAGATTATCGAGCAAACAAGCTGTATTGAGTCAGTGGTTTCAATCGCTGCCAATGACCGCAAAAGGTATTTTTCTCGCTCTTTTTTCAACGGCGCTTTTCACATTAGTTGCGGCGTTGGTTCGTCAATTAAGCGATGACTATGATGCTTTTCAAATCCTATTCTTCCGACAACTCGTTTTCGTGCTTCTACTTGTCCCTGCAATGCGCAACAACATGAAAGTACTGTTAAAGCCGAATAAGGTTAGGCTTCATATTCTTCGCATACTTGGAGCGTTTACAGCGCTTTATTTGGGGTTTGTCACTGTCAGCAATATCGCCTTCGCAGACGCGACGGCTCTCGGGTTTTTACAAGTCATTTTTGTCGCGCTTATTGCTCGTATAACCTTGAAAGAACAAGTGACGACGCGTCGCTGTCTTACCATCACCTTAGGTTTTACTGGTGTGATGTTGGTGGTACAACCGTCGTTTTCTGGAAATGAGTTCGTTTATGTTATGACAGGTGTGGCGGCAGCGATAGGAGCGGCTATTGCTGTCACCTGTGTTCGTGCCGTTGCACAGACTGAACCGAAGATAACGTTATTAGCCTATCAAGCGGTCTGTGTTGGCTTGATTGCACTGATTCCGGCAATTTATCAATGGCAAACGCCGACTATTGAGGATCTCCTATGGCTTCTCTCAATCGGTGTGATTTCTTCTATTGCTCAATACGTTGGGATCTCGGCTTACAAATGGGCGGAGGCAAACATTATTGCTAATGTGGAATATGTGAAGATCATTTACTCTGTTCTGATAGGGTGGATGCTTTTTTCGGAGCTTCCTAACATGTGGGCTTTCGTAGGTGTGGTAACCATTCTAGCGAGCGCAATCATCCCCATGGTTTGGTCATATTTCGAGTCAAAAAAGGAGTCATACGTTGATGCTGAGCATTAAGCAATTCTGCGAGAGAATGAAGGTATCTCGTTCAACGGTTCTTTACTATGAAAGACAGGGGCTTTTGAAACCCTCATCGAGATCGTCAAGTGGCTATCGCCAATATAATCAAAAGGACGTTGAGCGCTTCTCTGCCATCTTGGCGTATCGATCTTATGGTATCCCAGTATCGAAAATTGAGTCTCTAATGATCGATGCTGAGGGAAAAGAACGAGATGTAGCCTTAAGACAGCAGTTCGCTGCACTTGATAGAGAAATACAGAAGCTGCGTCAGCAACAGCACTCTATTCTTGCTCTGCTCCAAGAACCTGATGGACTTGAACAAGGGTTAATGACCAAGGAGCGCTGGGTGGAAATTCTCAAACAGTCGGGAATGGATGACCAAGATATGCATAACTGGCACAAACGATTTGAACAAATGGAGCCGCTTGGTCATTTGAAGTTTCTTCAGTCACTCAATATTGATGAAAGTGAAATCGAGGCTATCAGAACCTGGTCACGCGAGCCTTAAAATAAGACTTCGAATAGTCGTTTACTTCAATAAACGTTTTATCAACAAAGGCTGCAAGTAGATTGGTAGTTGCAGAGCGCCAACAAGAGGCAAGAACAGCGGTCCAAGATAAGCCCCCGCTATGGTGTAGGTAAGGAGCACGTTGCGGTTTCCCGACGTGATAGCGGCAATCATCGCGCCATCGCGATCGGTAAATTTGAATATGAGGTAAGTGGCCACGAAAAAGCTCACACACAAAACAAAAGCCAGCATGAAAAGGTGTAACGCGTGCTCTGGGTTTGAATCCCACAATTGACGAAAGTCGCCCATTAATCCGAGCGGGAAAAGAAACACCAGCATTATGTTGTACTTAGCCAGCTCAGCATGCACTTTTTTGATCTTGGAGAGATCGATGAAGGCATGGATCACGAAGGAGAGTGCAATAGGGCCGACGATATAAACGATCAACTTGATTAGGTAGGCCTGCATGTCCAACTCAAAGTGATCGTTGTAAGCCCACCACAGCGTTGCGTAGAGAGCCACAGGCTTCAAGAGCGTTGATGTGATGGTGTATGTCATGGCTGAAAAGTAATCTAAGCCAATTGAGCGTACAATCGCGGGAGTGGCAAACAGGGAGCCAGTAGCCGCAACCCCTAACATGGCTAAGGCGTGATCCTGATTTAAGCCGAACATCATTATCACCGCACCGCAGAGCGCGATCATGCCGAAGGTATGTATTACGGCATAGAGCCAGCCTTTTGGGCGAACTAAGGATTTGAGTAGCGCTTTTTGGTCGAGTCCGACCAAGGTGAAGAACATTAAAAAGAATAAGACGAACGGCAATATCTTAAACACATGCATTGAGATGCCAGGAACAAGAAATCCTAGAAAACAGAATGCAATGAGTAACCATGGGGCTTTACTTGATATGTAGTTGAGCATATTACCGTTTTAAGGGAGGGGAGAGTGCCTCCTTAATCCTTTATTTGGGCTGTACTAACAGAAGAGCGTTTTACCAGTATTGGCATAAACAGCTTGTGTTCTTTCAGTTGCGTTTGTTCTTTATTTGCGAGCTGCAATGACAATTTCACTGCTTCGTCTGCCATCACTTGAATTGGGTAACGAATGGTAGTTAAACGCGGGTAGATATAGCGAGCAATATGGCCATCATCGAAACCTATCACTGACATATCTTCAGGGATACGAACCCCGTTTTCTTGCAGTAGCGTCATGCATCCTGCTGCCATTGAATCGTTATAAGTCGCGACTGCTGTGATCGGTGTATTTCTCGCCATCAAATCGACCATGGCTTGTTCGCCACCGGTTTCATCAGGTTCACCGTATTGGATGTACTCGTCACGGGGTTCAATACCATTATCACGTAGAGCGTCTAGGTATCCCTCACGACGGTCGCGTGCATCATCAATGTCGTGACTAGAACACAGGTAACCAACGTGTTTGTGACCATTACGGATAAGGTGCTCCGTCGCGATATAAGAGCCCTGACGGTTATCAAGAGCAATACAGCGTGGAGCGATATTTTCCACAACTCGGTTGATGATGACCATGCCGGGGATTTCTTCTGCAAGTTTAGTGAGCTCTGCATCCGACATACCTTTGCTGTGCACTACTAACGATTCACAGCGACTGTTGATCAGCAAATTGATGGCATTGCGCTCTTTGGTTGCATCATGATAACCACTGCCCACCAGCAACTGCTTTTCTTGCTCACTCGCAATGGTATCTATGGCCTTGATCATAGAGCCAAAAAACGGTGCAGACATGTCATTGACTAACACACCTATAGCGTTAGAAGACTTACTTACGAGTGCACGTGCATTGGCATTTGGGCGGTATCCCAGCTTTTCCATCGCATTTTTTACAGCAACAATCGCTGCTTCGCTGGTGTGAGGGGCATTGTTGAGCACTCGAGAAGTGGTAGCGATCGATACGCCAGCCTCTCTTGCGACATCTTTTATGGTGGCCATAGGGGACTCAGAACTAATAATTTTGAGCTATTTAACAATGTGTAGCAGCTGAACTCAAATAGTTAAGTAATAATTGTCGTTATACATCATGAATTTGAATGAAAAGCATGCCCATTTGAGCATGCTTGATGATCTATTTTGGCTTTGAACGAACATTCAGTGAATCGCAGAGTGAATTATTGAACAGTAAGTGATTGCTTACTTGATTTCTGAAGTAGATCTTCTTTCATCTCGTTTGACGACTGGTAGCCGTAGTAATACCAAAGCTTTTTGTTGGTGAGGCGATAGTTATACAGAACCTCTCTCATCCACTCTCTTCTTGTGTCGCTTAATAGTTGGTTTAGTTGCAATCTTAGCTGCTTCATGGTGCCTCCCATGTGTGGTCTCTTTGCGTTTCAGTCTAAGTTCACAACCCAAGGGCCGGTAATCGTATGTGTTCGTCTTTAAGTACATTTCGATTATTTCTTGCTAAAATTTATACGTTTTTGAATCTATAAGTACAAAGTGTTCGCGTATGAAAGGCAGTTTAGAACGAGTACCACAAAGAATTGGCGTTTCGTGGCGATATCGTAAGATTGAAGAATCGTCAAAGAGTTATGGCTGGCATCGCCATGAAGAGTACGAGATTGCTATCCATCGTAACTTTTCAGGTAGTTGTTTCGTTGGTAATCACATAAGTGAAGTGTCACACAACCACATGGTTTTGTTGGGTTCCGGCCTTCCGCATGCGATCTATTCAGACTCTGTCGAGGATTCAAAGCAGTGTGAGACTCATGTAATCTGGTTCCGTAAAGAGTGGATTGAATCTTTAATTCATCTTTGCCCTGAACTCACATCATTAACAGACCTCCTCAAAGATGCACACCGAGGTGTTCAATTTTCCGAGAAAACCACTGAGCGAGTTGTCGCTCTGCTAGGCAATATTCTCGATTCTTCGCCCATACAACAGCTTTCCGACTTGCTGGCAATCTTCGGATTATTACTGGGAGATGATGGTGCCGTTCGACTGATAAATGCGAGTACTTTGAAGGTGGACACTAATGCTAGCAAGACTCATAAGAACCTAGAAAAAATTGACGAATATCTTCTGTCACACTTCAATCAGAATATCGCGCCAAGTGATCTCGCTGAGTATTTGTTCTTGAGTGAAAGCAGCGTGCGTCGGATCTTTGCAAAACACTTCAACGAAAGTTTTAGTCAACGGCTTAAAAAGATTCGATTAAACGTAGCTTGCGATATGTTGATGAATACAGACCTACCGATTGGCATCATCATCGAAAAAGTTGGCTACGATAATCAAGCTAACTTCAATCGACAGTTCAAAGCCTATAAAAGAACTACACCTACCCAATACCGCCTAGCGATGAAGAGTGTTCGTTAGCGAGAATAAAACATGGACACACATAAGATATACAACCTATCTACAAAATTCCGATGGTAAGGAGTGCTGCTAAATCACAACATTGCAAGAGGTTGTTGTGGTTTTTTAAGTTGCTGATTATGATGGGATAATTTTTTGAAGATTGCCTTTTTAGAGAAAGGATTATGAGTTGGTGACTACTAGACTATGAGTGACAGAGAACAGGAAAAAATTTATCACAGCCTATTAGGTAAGCTAACACTCGTGTTTTTATGCATCGTACTGTCAAACTCGGCATATTCAACACAGCTGAATTGCGAATTGATTTCTGAATACGAAGATATAAATGTAGATACTAGGCAGAGTACAGTTTCAGAGTTCATTTTTGGAGTGGTGCGCAAAGAACAAGAAATGAAACTAATTACAGAGCTTACTAATGAAATCTATCAAGGTCATACAAGCTTTGATGGATACCTGAGTATTAAAGATTGCGTCGGAAACTCTGATAGTCATTTCATTCAACGTAATCGGAATGTAATACTTACTACTCTCCTAGGCCAGGTAACCAGTTTTTCTGATGTTGCGCCAGCGTCTTTAGAAATGGAAAGAAGCTTCGCAGAAACTGTTTTAAAACAAGGTGATAATTATGAACAATCTGGCGCAATAGGTGCAGTCAAAAGATTTCAAGATGATCGTGCTGTCGATGCTTTGTTTGAGTTGATTGTTACTACAGAGCGGCAGTCATATGTTCGTATAGCATTGTCATCGATATATTCGATAAGAAGTAATTATGCTCAACAAAAATTAATTAAAGCGAAGGAAGTTAAACCTGAATTTGAGTCAGTAATTGACGAATATATAAACTATTGGTGATAGCAGAAAGAGACTACTACCTAGTTGATTAATCTATCCACACAACAATAGTAAACAATGATGAAGCATTATACAGTTAGCAAGCAAACCCTAAAAAATATTGCTTATAATGGATATTAGGTCGATCCATATTAGTAATAATAGTTTGTTTAATATTGGTTCATCTGACCTAAAAATAAAAACATGAGACTATTTGTATTTGGAGTATATAACCACTATATGTCGATTTTTCTCACCGTGAGTTGCTTGTATGGCAAACGAAAGGTGATTCCCTTGAGTAACAATTTAACAAAGAGGCTTTTTGAGTGATGAATAGTATTTTCAAGAACTACCTTGAATTGTATGGCGAGCCCACTCGTAAAGCTAAATATAAATCTCCAGATGGAAAAGTGATTCAGATTTTTAAGTGGGACGAAGATCAGACCGATGAAGGGGTAGTGATGTATGCAACGATGGGAGCAAGCATTACTCTTGGAGATAAAGAAGAGAGCTGCGAGTTCTTTATCGGGTTAACGCCGGATGCGGATGATATAGCCGATGCGTTAGCTGAAGTTGCGTTATATGGGAATGGCACTACCCATGTACCAAATAGTGGAGATACGGTTACGTTATCTTATGACCTCTGGCATGGTACCAAGGCAAGATCTTTTATGTTTACAGATGGGGATGAGATAGTTCCGTCAACAAAGGATGAGCATGGTAGACAGATTTGGTTTATTCAACTGGTGCCCTTATTTGAAGAAGAATTAAGTTATAAAAAAGAGTATGGAGAAGATGCTCTCTGGGGGGCGTTTGAAAATGCTGAAGTGCCTTATTGGAGCTCGTCGAGATCGAGTTTATTTGAGTAAGTTTCAAATTAAGATATAGAACTATCAAACTTCGACATACGTTGCAATTATTAAAGAGTAATTTGATTAGAAACTATGATTAACAAATTTCATGCTATCGCTTCAACATGGCTCTTTTTATTGGTGTTGTTCACTACATTTGATACCTATGCAAATGGAATTTATGTTGAAGATGTTCTAGTCCCCGTAAGGGAGGAGCTTGGTAAGTCAAGAGGGGACGCAGGTTCTACAACGATTTTTGTATTAAAAAGTAATGATAAGATCCAGTTACGCGTAAAAGATTTTCATCAACAATACGATAAATTTTTTCCTGGAGGGGCGTATTACGACAAGAAAGTGCTCGTTAAATATGCTCCTTTATATAGAGATAGCGATATATATCTAGTTAATAGAATTGAGTATAATGGCGAGCCTATATATGATGGGATTCGAAGCTTAAATATATTTGATTATGCGATATTTATTCTATGTGCCCTGCCTATGATTATAAATAAAATTTGTCTTAGAATGGGTATAGATATCAAAAGGTTATTGAAATCGTCAGGTTAAAAACATCTTTATTTCTTTAATATGATTAAGTGAGCAAGCAAAACCTTGAGGAGCTGCTCAACTATTAAGTCAGCTATTTGATATATTGTTATTACTTGTTTGATTAAGTCAGGTGGGCAAAGGCTCGCAGGAAGTGAAAATGCTATCGAAAAACACCACAGGGTTGATTGTTGTTGATGTGCAAGGAAAGCTTGCGAGCTTGATGCATGAAAGCGACGCTAACATTGAGAATACGACGAAGTTAGTTAAAGGCGCTAAAGCGCTCGACTTGCCCATTGTATGGCTGGAGCAAAATCCAGAGCGTTTAGGTCCAACAGCTGAGCCGATTCGTGAAGTGCTGGCAAAAGATCATCTTGCCATCGCTAAATACACTTTTGATGGATGCAAAGAAGCCACGTTTAAATTGGCGGTGGAGAATACTAAGGTCGACACATGGCTAATCTGTGGGATCGAAGCACATATCTGCGTTTATCAAACGGCTTTATCTCTGCGAAAAATGGGTTACCGAGTGGAGCTTGTAACGGATTGCACAGCTTCAAGAACGGCAGCAAACAAAGCGCTAGCTATGGCTAAACTCACAGCGAATGGTGTTGGATTGACGGGCGTTGAAATGTGTTTATACGAAATGGTCGAAGATTGCCGTGCCCCAGAGTTTAAAGCGATCTTAGCGTTGATTAAGTAGTACGTTGATATTCAATAAGCACAACCTTCAAACGAGGAGCGCGTTTGCTCACGAATAAGAGACACGATATTCTTGTTAGTTAACCAGTAGTTACTTATAAATCAATCGTTATGTCATTGCTCAATTATCGTGTTAATCAGCTCCACTTTGGTCATCCGCAAGAATCTTTACAGCTTGAGTCTATTTCTTTAGGAGAGCTCGAAGAGGGTAAGGTTAGAGTTGAAATTGAAGCGACGAACATTAACCCTAGTGATTTACTCTCGATTCATGGTGTAGGGCAATATAGCAAGAACCATATCCCTCCGAGAGTTCCTGGTTTTGAAGCGGTTGGACAAGTCATCCAATCTCGTAGCCCTGAGTTTTCTCCCGGGGAGCGTGTGGTGGTTGCAACGAGTGGTACTTGGCAACATTATATTGATACCTCTCCAGACAACCTCTTTCGTGTCCCTCAATCTTTAGATTGTGGTTATGCAAGTCAGTTATATATTAACGCGCTCACCTCGTGGGTGTTAACGAGTGAGATTGCAAAGCTCACTATTGGAGATTGTCTCATCATCAACGCCGGAAGCTCCGCAATCGGCAAAATCTTTGCTCAATTGTCTCGTTCTTTAGGTTTCTCGCTTATTGTGGTGACAACGCGTCCTATCGATTATCCCTATGACTCTCCATATATCATTGATTCAAAACAGGACTTAGCGTCCCAGATCCACAAGTTAGGTGCACCAGTTCCCAACGTTGCATTTGATGCGATTGGCGGGAAAGCTGGAGAGGCATTGCTCCGAACATTGGAAAAGGGAGGGACGTTTGTCAATTATGGAACTCTTTCTTTAGAAATTTATCCCCCTTCATTTTTTAGAAACGCCAAGAGGTTGGACATTGAGTTCAGTACGTTTTTTCTTCGCTACTGGGAAAAGCATGTAGGGAATACCGTGCGACGTGAAGCGTTTGAAAAGATGTTAGAGCACTTTTTACGCCATGGGGTGAGGCTAGATGTCGAATGCTGCATGTCGTTGAAAGACGTGCACAAAGCAATTGAGCTTATTGAATCCGATCAACCTCTATCAGGGAAAGTCATTCTCACGGTGTAATAGTAACCACTTTGGAGGTGGTGATTGGTAATCTTAAAGGCTCCTGTCACATCTTGTATTGTGTTAGTATGCTGACTCTTCCTATATTGCAGAGGTTTCTATGACTCTCAACCCTCTATTGAAACAGCCCCGTATCCACTGACTCGTTAAGTTTTTGATTATAAAAATTTAAATTCAAACGAGTTAGAGGTAAGTATGCAAAAGAAACATTGGTCAAAATTCCAATATTTACATCAAGTGGTTTCCAACCCCAATATCTTTGTGAAAGGCGAGCACAGTTATTACAGTGATTGCTGGGATAACGGATTCGAAGAGTCTGTTGTTCGATATTTGCATGGGGATGAGGTGAGTCGTCAATGGGAGCCTCGATGGGAAATTGATCAGTTGTACATCGGCGACTATGTGTGCATCGGTGCTGAAGTGGTTATCTTAATGGGCGGCAACCATACTCACCGAGCGGATTGGTTCTGTTTATATCCCTTTATGGAGCACATTGAAGAAGCCTATATCGGTAAAGGTGATACCCACATCGGAGATGGCTCTTGGCTTGGTATGAGATCGATGATCATGCCTGGTGTATCTATCGGCGAGGGTGCGATTGTGGCTGCAAACAGCGTGGTCACTAAAGATGCCCCTCCATACAGCGTTGTGGCTGGCTCACCGGCAAAAGTGATTAAGTATCGTTTTGAGCCGGAGGTCATCTCAGAGCTTATAGAACTGAAGGTGTATGATTGGCCAACAGAAAAATTTGAAGCTCTGAAGCGGCACTTGTGTTCATCGGATCTAAGCGAACTAAAAGCTGCGATTTCGGACTACGATTCAAATCAAGACTAACAGCAAAGAAAAGCGCCAAGGTTATGCCTTGGCGCTTTTTTAACATCATGGTAGAGCTAATCTACAACTGTGTTCTTAGCTTCGTTGCGTCTCTGCCTTACTGATGCCAGATACAATTAAAACTCGTAGCTAACGCCCGCACCAATCACTGGGTCAAAGTTGCCAGATTGTGCTGACATGCTCATTTTTGCTGAAACTGCGTCTGAGTAACGGTAGCTTGCACCAACTGCAATAGCTGACTCACTGTTGTAGTAACCAACACCTGCACCAACTGCCACATTACCAACGCCCTGAGCGTTCGGGATGTTGCTCATTGCTGCAACGCCAGCGATAGCGCCCGAAAGCTCTTTGCTTTGACGCTCTAGATCTTTACGAAGGTCTTTGATTTCTGCAGCGTTTTGGTTAATTGAAGCAGTGTTTTGAGCGATGTGCGTTGAGTTAACTGCAGAAGTTGTAGCGTTTTGTCCAATTACTTTACCTTGAGCACTCAACGCATCTGCATTCTTTGATGATTTGATACGGTTTTGGTCGATAGTGTAAGCACGCTCCATTTCTTTTTTAGCCCCTTCGCTTACTACGTTTGAGCTAGCTTGACCTTTACCACCTAGGGCTTCCTTAGCGAAGACTTCACGCGATTTTTGTTGAGCTTGAATGCGGTCGAGATCATGAGATGCTTGGCCCTTTCCATTTAGGCGGTCAACGCCAGCTTGGTGGATTGCTTCTGCTGTCGCTTTTGCCTGTGTTGCGTTATCAATATGAACAGTTTGCCCCTTGCTTGCTGCTTGTGCGCCAAATGCTGTGAAAAGAGCTACTGCGATGATTGTTTTTTTCATTACTTTCTACCTACGAGATTAAGAACAGCTTCCTGCTAACCTTTCCGTTTGTCGGGCAGTATAGGAACGAAGATCACATAAACAAGCGGTTTTTGGCGATTTTAGTACTGTATGAATAAACATTGTTCACATTTTACAGCACGATAATTTCGTCGTTACCTGAGGTTACATGTGTAATTCACTGTAAGCGGTATTTAACATTGTAAGGGTGTAAGTTTGCGTAGTTTTAAGCGCAAATAAAGGCTGAAAATGAACTATTTATAGGACGCTTTTCTGTGCAAATACAAAAATCCCCAAGCTGAAACTTGGGGATTTAACTACATTGGCGTGTGTTTATGTTATCAATCGATTACTGAGCTGGTTTAAACGTCACTTTGTAAGCGTATTGATTGTCCGTTAACTGGAATTCCTTGTGCACGCTTGGGCTCCAAGAGTCATCACCGCCAACGCCCATGTGTTTATGGTCTAGGCGTACGTAAATCTTCTCTTCTGCGACCAAATCATTGGTGTGTTTCGCTGCTGCTAAGTGCTGCTGAGCGTACTGACTTACACTGAACTGGAAGTCTCCCGAGATTTCTAACTCATTCACCTTCAACCATTGCGTACCACAACGTAGACCACTGTCGGTTGGGAAAATGTATGGCGTGTGCATTTGCTCAAGCGTTTGTGTGTGCTGACCGAAGCGCGCCGCTGCCAAACGGTCAGGGTAGTTTTCAAATGGACCTAAACCTTGCCATGTGATCGGAGCGTTTTGCTCATTTAATGGCAGTTCGAACTCCAAACCGATGCGTGGCATTGGTGGTAAATCATCAGCCAGCTTCACGTCGACAGCCAATGCCATCTGACCGTTATTGCTCAGTGTGTGCGTCCAAGTCGTGATCGCTTGTACCTCACCATTAAAGTGGTAAGCGAACGTCGAAGTCACTTTCACTGCGTGCGTTAAGGTTTCACTGTGGCAAGCGACGCATTGGCGTTCCCACTGGCCGATACCCGCCATGTCCCAACGGCACATCCAAGCGTTTGGATCGACATTGTCGATTTCGCTCACGCCGATGTCGTTATCCAGTGGTGCACGGAAGAAGTTATCTTGCGGTGCCGCAAGCATTTGTGCTTCGCCATCGACACGCCAGTCGGTCATCAAACCCGTTTGGCTATCCCAAATCCACTGGTACTTTTCGTCTTGGCTAGATATTAAGATCGCATCGCCTTGCTGCGTTAGCATTGGCGCTGGTTGCGTTTCCAATGTTGGCAGAGCAAGGCCAGCGGTATTGCGTAGCAGCATTTGCTCAGAAGCGACGACGTGCTCCGCGTTTGCCCAAAGCGTTGCAGCAATCAGAGTAATGTCGGTATTTAAGTGGTATTGCGCTTCCGCTTTTGGCGTGAAGTTAAAGGCAATCTCAATGCTTGCTTGGCTGTCGGCTTCTACGTTAAGCGCCAACGACCCCGTTTGGATGACTTTGCCATCTTCCAACAGAGACCAGTTTAATTGCTCATTATCGGTTGCGCGGAACAAGTTCTCGTTAGTCACTAACAGCGTGCAAGCTTCTTTGGTTTGCTCTTGCAGTGACACAGTGATCATGCGTTGGCAGTATTTTGCTTCTTCCAACGTTGGGTGCACCGTGCGATCTGGGAAGATCAAACCGTTGATGCAGAACTGACGGTCATTGATTTCATCCCCAAAGTCGCCGCCGTAAGCCCAGAAGTGTTGGCCGTTTTCATCCCATTGGCTCAAGCCTTGATCGACCCAATCCCAAATAAAGCCACCTTGTAGGCGAGGGTAATCGCGGAACGCATCCCAGTAGTCATTAAAGCTACCCAAACTGTTGCCCATCGCGTGTGCGTATTCACACAAGATCAAAGGACGAGTTTCGTTTGGTAACGACACCCATTTCTTGATTGCCCATTTAGGCACGGCTTCGTCTTCAATGACCGTATTCACACGCGCGTACATTGGCGCAATGATGTCGGTTGCTGTGGTGTTTGAACCGCCGCCTTCGTATTGCACTGGGCGAGAAGGGTCGTAGTTTTTAGACCAAGCGTACATCGCATTGTGGTTGCTGCCGTGACCAGACTCGTTACCTAAAGACCAGATGATGATCGAAGGATGGTTCTTATCGCGCATCACCATTTGGGTGTAGCGGCTCATGTAAGCGTGCGCCCATTGTGGATCGCTCGATAGGCGGTTCATTGGCTGCATGCCATGAGTTTCGATGTTCGCCTCATCGCACACGTAAAGGCCGTATTGGTCACACAGTTCGTACCAACGAGGGTGGTTTGGGTAGTGCGCCGTGCGTACCGCGTTGAAGTTGTATTGCTTCATCAAGCAGATGTCACGAATCATGTCTTCTTCTGTCATTACATGACCAAGCTCTGGGTGATGTTCGTGACGGTTCACGCCGCGGATCAACAAAGGCTTACCGTTTAGCTTCAATTGGCCATCGGTGATTTCGACTTTGCGGAAGCCCACAGGGTACGCTTCGCTTTCTAAGTGCGTGCCGTTTTCATCCAACAGTGAAACGACTAAGCGGTAAAGGTTCGGTGTTTCCGCCGTCCATTTCTTTGGCTCGCGTACGTGCAATGTTTGGAATACCACGTCATCCCACGTGCCACGCTCGTCAATGCGGCGGTTGTGTGGGCGATCGATACGTGGCTCTGTCACGGCTTGTTCACCGTCAAACAGCTGCACTTGAACTTGGTAGGTGTCCGGCGCAGAAATCGAAGTCACAATCGACAGTGAACCACCACGGTAACACGCGTCTAAATCTGGCGTGATGAACACATCTTCAATACAGTGTTGTGGTTTAGACAGCAAAGTCACGTCGCGGAAGATACCACTTAGCCACCACATATCTTGATCTTCTAGGTAACTGCCATCACTCCAGCGAATCACCATGACAGATAAGCTGTTGTCACCTGCCACAAGGTACGGCGTTAGGTCGAATTCAGAAGGTAGGCGGCTATCTTGGCTGTAGCCAACCCAAGTGCCGTTACACCAAAGGTGGAAAGCCGAGTTCACGCCATCAAAGATAATGCGTTGGGTATTGATCAAGTCCGCCTCAGAAAGTGGCACGGTAGTGCGGTAGCAACCTGTTGGGTTATCACTTGGTACAAACGGCGGGTTTACTTCGAATGGGTATTTCACGTTGGCGTAGATAGGCTTGTCGTAACCTTGCATTTGCCAGTTTGAAGGGACAGTAATCTCATCCCAGTCTTTGTCATTGAATTGTGACTCGATGAACTCGCCGTCAACTTGTTCTGGCGCATCAAACAGTTTGAATTTCCATTGTCCGTTCAGCGACTGACGCTGGGCATTAACATTGTCACGAGCATCTTCTTCATCACGAAAGCTTGCAAGTGGGCTGTGCGCTTTAAGGTTATTGATATTGACCGATTGTGGGTTTTCCCAATCACGTCTTTGAATAATATCTGAGAATGCTGTCATGATGTTCCTACTTAAATTTCTTTGTTACTAATCTGGTTTCGCAATCATTTCGCAGTGAAATACAGGTGAATAGCGTTGCGAGTGAGTCGGAGAGCAACGAATCGTTATTTCGCTAGCTGCTCTACGAGATAATCTTTGGCTTGGGTATAGCCTTGTTGTGATGCTTGGTTGGCTAGCGCAGCGGCTTGCTGTACATCGTTGTTTTCGAGTGCTTTATCGATTTGAGATTGAAACACTTCCCACTCATCCAGCGCTTCTGGAGAGGCGGATTGTGTCATTTGAGAATTCTGTTTCTGCTTAGTTTGTGTGCCTAGTTCTGTCAGTAGTGTGAGAACAGCACTGTTGCTTGACGCGCTGGTGGTCACCTCGACGACACCAAATGCTTGGTAATCCGCGACTAGAGGAAGCTGTTTACTACCGATGATGTTCTGAGACTCTGCATACACCTGTTCTGGGTGTTGTCGTGCGAGTTTTTGTCCAAGCAATGATGAGTCGGAAGCGAGAACTATATATTGAGCCCCGTTTAGTTGCGGGTTGATCGTGATGACCTTCTCGATGCGTTCTAAACCGCGCATACCGGTTGGGTGGTACTCGAAGTCCTGTGCCGAGTAACGATCTACAAGCTGCCAGTTTTCGTCATAAACTAAGACGCTCGCAGCAAACAAGGCTTGGTTATCGACATAAGAGCGTACAAGCAGTGCAAATGGGGCATCTGACGTTACTTCATAGCCGACAACGGGCAGCGCTTGGTGTGAAGCTGCGCTTGATGAAAGTAGTACCGTGTCACTCAAGATAGGCAGTTCAGCATCCACAACAACTTGCTGGTGGAATGGTGTAGACAGCGTTGTGAGTGGCAGTGCTTCTAGGGTTGAGCAGCACGTTTGTTTATCCAAATCTGTATTAAAAGCCTGCTCAGGCAATCCACTGCATGCGCTCAAAGACAATGCCATTAAAAGAGTGGCTAGCGGTTTTAGTTTCATCTGCTTGTGTCCTATGAGGGGTGAACGCTTTGCTCACCCCGTTGGGTCTAAAAATAGTAACCGGGTAGGATTACCACCACGTTTCGACGTTAAAGCCGAAGGTGATCTCATCTATGTTTTGCGTAGCTATGCTTTGTGCTTGTCCGTAGACATCGCCCCCGCGTCCCCACTCATCGGTTTTCTCTGAGTAAGTCGCGAATAAACGAAGTGATGGACGAGCCCAAACACCTTTGCCCGCTTGGAACATTTGCGACACTGTCACTTTGTACATGTCGTTGGTACCTGCACCGTTCTGAGCTTCTACCGATTCATAACCCACCTCTAGCGCGGTTGCCATGTAATCCGTCCAGCTGTATTGAGGGCGAGCGCCCACACTGAACCACTTCTCACCTTCTTCGTTGTCGAGATTTTTATCTTGGTAGGCGATGGAGTACATCACTTGGAAGTCTTCACTCACGTTTAGATCACCTGAGTTGAAAATACGCCAGCTGTAACCATCATGTTCGACGCCCGTGCTGTACTTACGGTTTGAGCCGCCTTCTGCACTCATCAAACCGCCCGCCAACGCATCGGTACCGTATTGGAAAGCGAATGTGTTTGAGCCGTAATCCCAAGCTTGGCGGTAGAGTGTCGATAACATGGCGCCAGAAGTGGTGATGTCACTCTCGTCGTAGCTAGAGTTTTGGGTGAAGACGTAGTTCAGACCAACGGTCAGATCAGCGCTGTCACTGAGCGTGATGTCGCTAAGACGCGCATCAAGGTTGTGCAGGCTGCGACCGTCTTTACTTGAGTTTGGTGCCATCCAAGCGATGTGGCCTTTAGCAAAACCAAAGTCCCAATCTTCTAGACCAATACCTGTGCTAGAGGTATCCCAGTATTTAATATCGATCATGTGGACTTCGTGACGACGGTAGAAGCGTTCACCTGCCCATACTTTAGCGTCGGCTTGCCCATCAATCAGGCCGTGACCTGCAGACCACATCTGGATCAAGCTAACGTCGCCCCAGCTCTCGCCACTGCCTAGGTAAAGCGTGGTATCAAAGTACGTATCACCTTGTTGCCAAACGTCGGCTTTGAGGCCTGCTTCCCACCAATTCAGCTCGTTACCTAAACGGTAGTTGCCGTAGCCTTCGCTGGCTCGAATCACATCATTGCGTTCGCCTTTGCCTGAGTTGTGTTCGTCGTTATCGGTGTAAATGTTGCCCCATTTGGCATAACCGAAGTAAGTGATGTTCTCCACTGCGGCCATACCAGCAAGCGGTGCGAGGGCGAGGGTAAGCCCAAGCGCTCTTACAAGCGTCTTTTGTTTCATGAAGTGTCTCCATTCTATTTTTTATGGATTATTTTTTTATTGAGTCCTAACTCGCTGCGCAGTGTAAATAAACCCTGAAAACGTTTTCATGATGGAGTTGGCATTTTTTGTCGATGACTGAAATTTTGGATGTTTAATGTGATTTTTATCCCGTTTTATCTTGGTTTTTGATGTTTTTTAGGGATTTGTTGTGGTGTTTTTGTGAAATCGTTTTCTTTGGGTTGTGGAGGTTTCTTTTGAAAATGATGAAGTGACAGAGGGGTAAGGTATTGAAATGTATGATTTTTTGTGAAGAAGGTAGCCCAATTGAAATCAATTGGGCATGTGAGACAAAGAAGTCAAATGTAGTCATGTGAACCAAGGCTAGACGCCTTAATCTGAGTACACCGTCAATTTGGGGTATTAAGTTAGGACCCAATAGAGACACTTCATCGCGTTCTCGAAGGCTTCAGAATACGAGGGCTACTCGATGACTGCAAGAGTAGCGCGTGTTAAATGGGTGTTTAGTCGCCTAAATGATAGGGTGTTGTTTTTAAGTTATTGATAATAAATAATTTTAAATGATAGCTAAATAGTCGTTTAAATCGAAAATATTGCTATCTTTGTGGAAAAAAGCGGGTGATTTTTCCAATGAATAGCCACGTAATATAAGAGGGGGCTTTTTCTATGCTACTCGCTTATGAGTTGAATCATATTTAATGGAAACGTTTCCATCATTAGGGGTTCGTCACAGATTCTTTCTAAGATTTCATTATGATGCAACGTAATTTCCAGTTTCAAGGTAAGACAAGATGATGGATAAAACACTGGTTGAGCTAACAGGTAAGCAAACGGAACTGATCGTAGAGATTGGCGATTATGCCGAGATCCTGCATTGGGGTAAGAAGGTAAGCGGTGATTACAAGGAGTATCGCAGAGCTTTGCATCGCCCAGTGCCTTACGGGCGTT
This sequence comes from Vibrio sp. R11-SG3-ISO9, assembly GCF_059834255.1. Lineage (NCBI taxonomy): Bacteria > Pseudomonadati > Pseudomonadota > Gammaproteobacteria > Vibrionales > Vibrionaceae > Vibrio > Vibrio sp. R11-SG3-ISO9. The sequence continues at coordinate 82,251 of NZ_JCBDGU010000057.1, read as the reverse complement.
TGGACAATGATGTTTCGATGACTTTGAGCCCAGAGCTTGGTCGTGGTCTATTTAGCAGCCCCGGTGTTGAAGGGCATCGCAATGGCCAAGACTGGGCGCCAGTGTTTGTAGTTTGTCATGTTGAAGAAAGCAAAAATGGCGTGGTGATTGAAAGTGAAGATGCTAACGCGGGTCTTCGTCTTCGAACTGAGCTGATTTTAGACGCCAATGACGTGGTAAAAACGCGTCATACGCTAACGAATACCAAAGAGGGCGTATATCAGGTCAATCGCCTTGCTAACACTTTACCTTTGCCTGCAAGAGCGAATGAGCTAATGACTTACTACGGTCGTTGGGTTCATGAATTTCAAACGGTGCGTCAACCATTACATCAAGGTGGGTATCAACAAGAAAACCGTCGTGGTCGCACTTCTCATGAGCATTATCCTGCGCTTGTTGCTGGTACGGCTCACTTTGATGAAATGAGTGGTGATGTCTGGGGCTTCCATTTTGCTTGGAGCGGTAACCACAGACTGCGTGTTGATGTTAAGGCTGATGGTCGCAGATACATGCAAGCAGAGGTGATCTACCTGCCAGGTGAAGTGGCCTTGCAAGAAGGTGAGAGCCTGACCACACCTTGGTTGTATGCCAGTTATAGCCATACCGGCTTGAACGGCATGAGCCATCAATTTCATGCTCATGTTCGCGATACGATTTTGCCAGCAGACTTCGCTGATAAGCCGCGTCCAATCCACCTTAATACTTGGGAAGGCATCTACTTCGACCACGATCCAGAATACATCATGTCGATGGCGACTCAGTCGGCTGAGATGGGCGTCGAGCGCTTTATTATTGATGATGGTTGGTTCAAAGGGCGCAATGGCGACAAGGCTGGGCTAGGGGATTGGTTCCTATGTGAAAGCAAATACCCAAATGGTTTACACCCGATTGTGGAACACGTAAACAATTTGGGAATGGAATTTGGCTTGTGGTTCGAACCAGAGATGATCAACAAAGATTCAGATCTGTATCGCGCTCATCCCGATTGGCTGCTGGCTGTCGATGGCTACGAGCAACCAACGGGTCGCAACCAATACGTCATCAACCTACAAAATGATGATGCGTTTAACTTCCTGCTTGAGCGACTGGACCATTTCCTTTCGACCTACAATATCGCTTACATCAAATGGGACATGAACCGCGAAGTCGTTCAGCCAGCACACTTAGGTCAGGCTGCAGCGCATAATCAAACCCAGCGCTACTACCAGTTAGTCGACAAAGTTCGCGAAAAGCACCCGAAAGTAGAGATTGAGTCTTGTGCGGCGGGCGGTGGTCGAATCGATTTTGAGGTGCTGAAACGTACTCATCGATTCTGGGCGTCAGATAATAATGACGCGCTTGAACGTCAATCTATTCAACGTGGTATGAGCTACTTCTTCCCACCCGAGGTGATGGGCAGTCATATTGGTGCGAGCCATTGCCACAGTACTCGCCGTCGCCATAACATCGAGTTCCGTGGGCTTACCGCACTGTTCGGTCATATGGGCATTGAGCTTGATCCTGTCAAAGAAGAGCAAGCAGAGAAGCAGGGCTTTGAACATTACATCAAGCTACACAAAATGCTTCGTCCATTGCTGCATAGCGGAAAAACTTGGCGCGCGCCCACGGATGATAGTGCCCATCAGGTGCACGCCGTAGTCTCTGAGGATCAATCAGAGGCGGTGGTTATGATAGCGCAGTTAGCGATGCCGACGAACTCGCTGAGTGGACACCTTCGGATCCCGGGCCTTGATCCTAAAGGGATATATCAAGTGTCGGTATTAGATAAGCCGTCAAACTACGATGACATTGTGAATTACCAGCCGCCGTGGACTGAATCTGGTTGCGAGCTTACTGGTGATTGGTGCGCTGAGGTTGGTCTCACGATGCCAATTTTGGATGCCGAGAGTGCTATGTTAATCAAACTTCAGCGTATCGACATAACATAGAACCACAGCTTTTCATCTCAACGAAAATAGGTCCCTAAACAAGGGAATAAAATGCCGCACAAGTTTGAAATTTGTGTGGCTTTTTGCGTTTCATTGTAATATCTTATTGATAATTGTTATTATTATCAATTAATTTAAGTTGTTAATTTAAAAGGAGAAAATTATTTTTATTTCGTAGTGGTGTGTAACCTTTCGTGCTCAATGTCTCATTTTTACAACTTTACTGGAAACGTTTCCATAAGGCGGTTTTTGATCACAGTAAGGTGGCTGGTGTGTGAGTAGCATTACCCTCGAAATATAAATAAAAGACGTCGACGCTCTCCATTCTAGTTAGGGGAATGAACAGCAGTACGACACTAAGGAACTAAAATGTCTGATAAAATTACGCTACAAACCAAGCTGTCCTACGGCCTCGGAGCACTCGGTAAAGATTTCGCCTGTGCACCCATCTATATCTTCTTAATGTTTTACTTTACGGATGTTGCAGGCCTCTCTGCTGCCTTCGTAGGTACCATCTTTTTAGCTGCGCGTATCATTGATGCGGTGACCGATCCAATGATGGGCGTCATCGTTGATAACACTCGCTCAAAATTCGGTAAATTCCGCCCTTGGATTGTGATTGGTACAATGCTGAATGCGATTGTGTTGGTCGGTCTTTTCAGTACGCACATGTTTGAAGGCACGACTTTGTACATCTATGCAGCAGCAGCGTACATCCTTTGGGGTCTTACTTACACCATTATGGATATCCCTTACTGGTCAATGATTCCTGCACTGTCTAGTGAGCGTCAAGAGCGTGAAAAGCTGGTTGTGTGGCCACGTTTGTTTGCAAGCCTTGCATGGTTTATTACGGGTACTTATGGCCTGCACATTGTGGGTGAACTTGGTAACGGTAACCAAGGTGACGGCTTCTTCAATGTTGCTATGTTGATCGCGGTTCTGTTCGTGATGAGCGCATTCTTGATTGCTCGTAACGTGAAAGAAAAAGCGGCACCAGCAAACGCAAAATCAGCAGAGAAATTCAGCTTTAAAGATGTGCTTACTATCATTGGTAAGAACGATCAGCTTAAAGCACTGATTGGTACTGTTCTGTCGTTCCAAATTGCTAACTTACTTGTTGGTGGCTTCGCAATTTATTACTTCTCTTATGCACTTGGCAACGCAGAACTATTCCCAGTTTACATGGCGGTTGCGGGCGCAGCAGAGGTAGCGGGTGTATTCTTGTTCCCACGTATTGCGGCATTCCTACCGCGTAAGCTTCTATGGCCTATCGCTTGTGGCTTCCCAGTTCTATCTTGTGTACTTCTACTATTGATGGGCTTCATCGCTCCAGCTAACGCGCTAATGATTGGTATGGCAGGCGCTGCAATCAAGTTCGGTGTGGGTATTGCGAACGCATTGCAAACAGTAATGCTTGCAGACGTAGTGGACTACGGTGAGCACAAAACTGGCCGCCGCAGCGAGAGCGTTATCTTCTCTGTACAAACTATGCTTGTGAAATTCGCTGGTGCAGCGGGTGGCTTCATCGTGGGTGTCGGCTTATCGGTAGTGGGCTACGTACCAAACGTAGAGCAATCAGCAAGCACAATCATGGGGCTAGAGTTCATGATGATCGGCCTACCGGCTATCATGATGACCATCAGTGGCCTTATCTATCAACGCTACTACCGCCTACACGAAGGCTTCAATAAAGATGAAGCAGAGCCTGTAGAGCAGGGCGAACGAGTGACTGCAGAAGCGTAGTCTATCTAACCTATTAACTTGTATAGGTCATAAACCTCTAATTACAGAAACCAGTCTATAGTGATGTAGGCTGGTTTTTTGTTTGGGGGCTTTGTGCAATAAAGGGCTAGTTTGTTTTTGGACATTTTTAATTTACGTCGACGGACTAACTTTCACCCTATTATTAACTTTTAGTATCCAAAAGCATAATCAGGCACTGCTTATCACTGTTACAGAGATTCAAGAAAATGGACAAAAACTTCCATCTTCAACCAGTTGTGTTAGATTCATGTTATGCACTTTTTCAGCATAATATGCAAACCATCCTTATAAATACTTGTACCCTGAAATAAATTTCAACTCAAATCGAAACTTATAACTAAATCTACCGTTAAAAAACCTCTAAGATTTTCTTATAAGTCTCGTGTCTGGCAATACTACGGCCTTCAGACAAGAGAAAGTTCTTCAGAACGTCGTAAGCTAGCGGATTATTGGCAATTTCTCTGGCCAATTGCTCAGGTATTATTCCTTTTGAATCTTCAATCTTTAGTAGCTCAGGTCTCTTTTCAATTAATAGTTCAATTATAGGCAGATCGCCCATGCGAGTAGCCGTATGTAACGCTGTTGCACCTTCTTCGTTAATTAACGTTGCATCACAACCATGCTCTAGTATGAGATAAGCTGATTTTAAACATCGACTAGCTGCTGCTGCATGAAGGGCTGTTCTACCTGTGAAATCTTGAAGATTCGGATCTGCGTTAGCCTTCAACAATGCTTTTACCGTTTGATAATCTTTGTTGTTTGCAGCAAACATCAAAGGCGTCTGATACTTAAAGTCTGTAATATTAACGATTTCTGGCCATAATTCGATGATTTTCCTGATGCCTGTAACCATCGCACTAAATACATTACTAATTTCATTAGCAATATCGACTTGTACCATCTGTTTATAATAATTTAATTTAGTACGCATTTCATAGCTCATCTTCATCATTAGCAAAATGATGCTATCTGCTTGTGGATATTTCAGTTGTTTCTTTTTTAAAGCTTTGTGTTTTTTAAGTACTAGCTCAATAGAATATCCATTTTTTATACACTCTGCGAAATCACGACTAAACTTTTCCATATCGCTAGAACAAGAAGAAAAAAGCGGTTGATAGTTAGGATAGCATTGATACAACTTGTCCCAAAAATACTCATGTAACTCACGAGAAACGTCATAAATATTAGATTCTCCTTTCAGTCCGCCCCAGTAGTACATGTCTCTAAAGTACTTTTCGTGATTATTAGGAATGAGTTTTTGGTTTGCTATAGCCAATGCGAATGCATCTCTAGCTAACAATCCTCTAAACTTTCCAAAGCTGTATTTCTTACATTCATCGATAGCCAAATTAAGATTTTTTTCTGCTTCTTTAAGCTTATTCTGTGCAATATAATGAAGTGCTTCATAACGTAGTATATTTGCTTTTGAAAATTCAAAATCATCACAGTTTTTCGCCTCATCTAGTAAAGCAGATACCTTTTCTTCGGTTTTTGAACCAAACTTCTTAAGGAGTAGATGAGTTTCTAGTTCAAATAATATTCGCCTCATCGACTCTGTAGGCGTGGCTTCTAGAGATTTTAACCTTTCAACAATCATTTCACCTATATTAGGATTTGAATATTGATTCATATGAACGATTCTAGCCCCATATACTAGCTCAAAATCATCAATATTCTGTAATTGTTTAAATGGAGCTTTGTTTTGTTTTAGCTTATCTATTAAAACATCTCTACGCATAAGGTGATTATTTGAATAATCACCTTCTTCTTTTATAAGTTTACACATTTTTTCAAATTCATCTTGAGACGTAGGAAAGACATTATCTAATATATCCTCTTCTCCAGAACGGCTAAAAATACAATTAATTCTATCTAAAGTACTCCATGGGATATCGTGTTCATTGTCTGAGGTAAAAAGTCGCAATAAATCATACCTATAAAAAGAAGGAAGTTGCTCTTCAAAATACTTATTTTCCGCATGGTCTCCTAAACTTCCCTTTTGAATATGGGCTTTAAAAGTCATATTATATACGTAGTTGTAAAGTTCAACTAATTGGAGTGTTTTATTTTCATTTAAGTCAAAACATAGCTTATCGACTCCAGGTGTTAAATACTTAACTAATTGCTCATACCCCTCTTGAATAGCTCTGGCTATCAGCAACCTCATACGTATCACTTCAGAGCTTGGTGCCTGATATCGTACTTTTAGTTTCTGTACAAAATCTTGCTGCTCCGCTGCTGGGCATTCACTCCTTAATATTCGCTTTAAGTCTTCACAAGAAATATCTATTTCATGCTGTAAGTCATCATAAGACAAACCTTTTTTTTCAATAAAATCTAGAGCCTGTTCAAATTGCGAAGACTTTTCATCAGGCTCAAAACAGCCACCAAACTGTATATTCACTTCGTCCGAAAACGTTTTCTCGATACTTGATATTTCAGGGGTACTCTTGGATTTTTGCCAATTGTAAAGGTTCCTTAATACTTTTTCGTATTTATCCACACTATCTAGATCGTTGTTTAAATTATTAGCAATAGATGTTTTGGTGTTTTGGATTAAGTCGATAAGCCAATTCAAGACTTGCGGTACAGGGAGAAGAAGTTGCGTAGGTTCAATCGGAGAATCTACGGCTGGAAGATACCAAAACCGCCCGCCAGGCATACCTTCATCCATTTTTGATTCAATTTGCCAAAATACCGTATGTCTCGCTAGAGCTGGTATGATAACCCTGGCTAAATAATGCCAAACGATTTTTCTTTGTGACGCCTTTGAAGAATAAACATTAAGCTCGATGTTCTTATGCATCAAGTAATCGTCTGCAACATTGGAGATCAGATCTTTTTTCGCTCTTTCATCAAGCCCTAAAGCATCCGCTATATCACACAAAATACTTTCCCAAGTATTAGATAAATTATCCATCGTCATCTCGACATATCTAAACTTGCTTTTCGATTTTGAAGTCATCTGTCCATTAGCGCCAAGCGCTTTAGCAATCTGAAGAAGTACCGATTCGAAGGTTGGAAAAGTAGCCACTGAATGTCCTTTTATTGTTTCGTTTCCCGCTAGAAAAAGAAAATTGAGGGGGGGGGATTTTGCTTTTCATTTTTCTACAGAGCCGATTTTATCATACTGAAGCCATCTGAATACGTGAGAATAAAAAGCATGACAACAGCACAATCTAGAAAAACAAAAGAACTGGTAATCAATTGGCACATGACAGAAGTCTGCAATTACAGTTGTAAATACTGTTTTGCAAAATGGGGACGCCCCAAAGAACTCCATCGTTCAGAACAGGCAATCGCTAACTTATTGGATAAGCTAGCAGACTACTTCATCAAAGGCACTCCAGTCTTAAAAGAAAAGCTGGGGTACGAAAGTGTTCGTCTTAACTTTGCAGGAGGGGAACCAATGATGTTAGGAAATACGTTCGTTACCGCTTTGGTTCTTGCAAAACAAAAAGGATTTAAAACCTCAACCATAACTAATGGACATTACCTAATTCATGGAAAATCACCGTTGCCGAAAGATACTTTAGACATGATTGGAATCAGCTTTGACAGTCAGTACTTAAGTACACGTATGAAAATAGGAAGAAACGATCGAAAAGGAAACTCTTTTGGTGTTAATGATTTAACATATGCTCTAGCGAGCCTCACACAGTCACAAACAGGAATCAAAACAAAGATTAATACTGTAATTAACAGTCTTAATTGGGAAGAGGATTTCTCTAATTTAATTTCTAGTCTAAATCCATACAAATGGAAAGTATTACAGGTCATGCCTTATGGTGATAATGAACTACTAATTTCCAAAGAACAGTTCGATAATTTTGTTCATAGACATAGTGGATTAGGGTTACCTATGTATTCTGAGTCTAATTCTACTATGACAGAATCATACTTAATGATTAGTCCAGAGGGTTGCTTTTACCAAAATACTGCCAATAAATCTGGGTATAAATACAGCGAATGCATTAATTCATGCGGTGTGGAAAAAGCTCTTTCTCAAATAGAGTTTAATCCAATTACGTTTGCTTCAAGATATAAAGAAACCAATATAGACATTGTAGAAATATCATAAAATCTATTAACAAAAATAAAATAAATAAAACTAGGTTCCTTATTATAGGAGCTATAAATAATCACAAAACATTAGATGAGGAACAAATGAATAAATTTATCGTTTTTGAAGGGTTAGATGCATGTGGAAAAACAACATTAAGCTCTCTATATGCGAAAGAAATGAATACTATCGTTCATAATGCGGTAGTCCCTGAAGCTCATAATCTAAGAAAGGTCTTTGACTCCTATGAGTCAAAAGAGAGTGCATTTCTATTTTTTTTGTTAAATAACTTATTGAAGAGTAACGAGGTTTCGAAAATATTAAAAGGTGAAGGTATCATATTAGACAGATATGTATTTTCAACTTTGGCTTACCAAACAATTATGCTTGGGGAAGATATTGTAAAAAATATTTTTGACACACTTAAAATTAATAAAAAAATACCTCTTCCAGAAGTGATAATTTTTGTTAAAGCTGATATTGAAACAATAAACAACAGAATAGAGACCAGAGGTGGCACAGTTCAGTGGTACGGCGATGCAGTTACGCAAAATAATAGTGTTGAATCAGCATATCACAAAGTTTTTAAGTGGTTTGATATTCCAATTGTAGAGGTCGATACATCAGAAAAATATGGCCGTTCGGTAGAAGAAAATTACCTACTAATGAAAGATCAGGTCGAGCACGTTCTTTCGGGAGGGAGTAATTTGTACAGTTTCTAGTTCAATATCTCTCGGTGATATTGCATGAATATGCAGACGCAAATTACTTGTAAAGAAAGCCGTTTCTGCTTATGTTTGGAAGAAAGTGAGGACTACTGCTCCGTGATCCGACATAAGCAAATGTAAGGTGAGATTCTAGCTAAATTTAACTGCGATTTATTGCGCAAACTCATAAAGGGGCAAATCCGAGTTAGATAGTGCCATAGGTAAAGATTCAGATTATGAGAGCCATGAACATAAACGAGTCTGCAAATTAGTGCTGAATGGATGAAGCAAGATACTGCAGCTCTAAAATACAAAGCCACCATATTTGTGGTGGCTATGTGAAACCGAATATCGTGGCACTATTACTCTCTGCTCGCTAAGGTTAGGAGCTACCTAACCTTACGTTTGCTCTCTGTGCTATCCGGTTATCTAGGGTGATCAATAACACTGGCAGTAATGATATCAGCATGACCATGGCCAATGTAGAGATACTGCTGAATCCGAGTAGTCCCGATAAAACAACAAGCAGGGCGCCTCCAATCATTCTGAAGAAGCCATCGATTGATGTTGCTAATCCTGCACAGTACTTAAAGGGTTCTAGCGCCAAAGATGTCGCAGATCCAGATAAGAGACTAAAGCCTGCCGCTCCCAAAGCTGATAGAGCAAAGAACAGATACGTCGAATCAGACTCTATTAACAACAACCCCACGCCTCCGGCAGAGATAGCAGTGGCACCAAAACGCACCGTATTGCGACGACCAAACGACGTCATTAACCTAGGCGCAATAAAGCTAGCGAGTATTTGAACCCCTCCAATGACTCCGAACATCATTGAGAACTGTACTTGAGAAAGCCCTCCGTCACTGATGGCAACAATGGGTGCAACTGAAATGTAAGTCAACAGGGCACCAAAGCTGAGCATGTTAGTCAGTGAGTACACTAAAAATGTACGATTGGTTAAGATGTCACGCACGTTACATTTCAGCGCCTCTGTGTCCTTTAAATCAACTGTATTTTTTAGATTACCTTTGGACTTCAAAGTCTTTTTAGACGGTAGAGCTACGGCTGACATTACAAACAGCAAGATAGCCAAACCAGCCATAAGGTAGAACCCGCCTGTCCATCCCCATAACACAGCCAACCCACTGCCGATGAGTGGCGCAATGGTAGGCACTGCACTGGTGACACCGCCCATATAGCTTAACCATTTACCGGCAGTGTCACCTTCGTAATTGTCTCGAACCCAAGCCATGGCAGTGATCATAGTGAAGGATGCACCAACGCCTTGAAGCGCTCGCGCCGCGTACAACATCTCCAATGAAGAGGAGAGCACAACAAACAAGCTCCCAGCGGCATACAGAACCAGCCCTAGCATGGCAGAAAACTTACGACCTTTGCGATCAGAAATGGGACCCGCAATTAACTGACTCACACCGAGAGCCAGAACATAAATTGAAATGGTCTGTCTGATTTCGCTATCCGAGATGCTGAACGCTTCTATCATCTGTGGAAAAGATGGCAAATAGACATCAATTGCCAGCGGCCCCAGAGGGATGAGCGAAAAAATAACCAGCAGTTGGAAAAGTTTGTTACCTGCCATCTTAAACTCCATTACTGACTTATTGGTGGATATAGCGATAAACCAGAGCGAGATGCGATAAAGTGAACAAAGCACATCATAGGTTCACTCATTTCTAGTTCAGCGATCATGGTGTAGTTTCTTAGCTCAGAAAATGCGGCAATGTCGTCGATGTTTAACTGACGTTCGCCTGAAATAAGAGCATCAATAGCAATCAATGATTCCAGCTCGTCCAAAAGGAGTTTCAGCTCTGGAAGATACTCTTCGGTTCTCTGCAACGCTTGCTCTATGGGCTGACCCAAGACTTCTTTGCGAGATTCCACAAACATACTGAGAGCCTCTGACGTAGATAGCTCTGGCAGGTCAAGTTGTGGCATTCGTGGATACAAAAGCTGAGACGAAACCGGATACAGCCTCTTAAGCAGATTGTTTAATGCTTCCGATACTTCGTAACTGGTGAACATCGGCTCATTTTGTTGGTCCAAATAACGAATTATGTCGAGGCTCTCGACCATCACAGTAGACTTATCATCGTGCTGTTGCTGCTCAAGCGCAGGGACCGTTAATCTCTCAAGTTTTCCTTCAAGTGATTCTGGCCATTGCCCCAAAGTCATGGAGCTAATTTCACAATTAAGGTTTTTAAGCCCGATCAAGGTTCTAACTCGAACGCAAAAAGGGCAGCTATCAAATACATGTAATTTCATTATGTTGTTCCTATTTGCCGGCATACTCATTAGTTGCCGTGCCAAATTGAGTAAGACATTCTTTCGACGTGTGCAGGTAGGTTTTCTTCATAGCCACGCCAATGGCTGAACTCCGGTAATTTGACAGTGTTCTTTAGTTCTTCTGTTGTTTTACCTTCTTGCATGCCTTCCCAGACTGCATCAAAAAGCGCTTTGTTGAAGCGGTAATCCTCTTTGAATGCCTTTGGTGAAGATGCTGGCATATGGCCACTGAGCACGGTGTCAAATTCGAGCTCGTTCAAAACACGTTCAAAGGTATTTAGAATCGCCACGTAGTTGTGTGCGGTAAGGCGATAAGGTTCATTGACATAACCGGGAAGATGCCAATCTACCCCCATAAGAACCTTATCTGCTGGCATATGAATGATGCTCATGCAGTCACCGTCATTTGGGCCGTAATAGTGTAAATCGACTTGCTTATCACCTAACTTGATCGAGTAGCTGTCCGTGTAAGTGGTATCTGGTTGGACGACTCTGTTTTCTAAGTCGCGACTCATCAATTCAGTACATTTTTCCTGAGTAATGAATTCCGCACCTTCCTCTTTAAATATCTGACCGCCTCGGGAATGGTCAAAGTGGTCGTGGGAATAGATCACTTTTTTGACCGGCGCATCTGTAAGCTTGCTGATCTCTTTACGCATCATTTTTGAACGAGCTTCACCTGAAGGGTCGGTGACAATAACGCCGTCGTCTGTAACAACAACCAAACTGTTATAGAAGAACTGGGAGTACTGATATACGCCATCTTTGAGTTCGGTCATTACAGGCTTTGTAGGGTCAAAACCATCGGCTGCAGAAACGCTTGAAATCATACCTAGCGTCAGGGTTAAAGTGGTCAGTTTTGAAGTAACAGACATTGTTCTTTCCTTTCGTCATTGAAGATGAAACAAAAGATAATTAACATTATTAAATAGAACAATTGAGTAAAAAGTAACTTCACTTAATACCAAAGGTATCGAATGGATAAGTATCGGAATATGCAGCTATTTTGTACGGTTGTCGATCGAGGCAGTTTTTCTAAAGCGGCTAAAGCATTAGGTGTTACCCCTGCGATTGTAGGTAGGCACATTGCCGCGATGGAGGAGTCGTTAGGTTTTGTCCTATTGAATCGCACCACTCGTAGCATGCACCTTACACCCGGAGGGAAAGCTTACTATGAAGGTGCGCAAACGGTACTGAGTCAGATAGAGCAATTAGAAGACTCACTCACAACGGCACACCAAAATAACCCTGAAGGTCTTATTCGACTGTCAGCACCAGATGGAATGGGACCTTTTCTGATGAGGGCCATTAAGGAATTTCGAACGGAATATACAGGCGTTCGCTTTGATCTCGTCTTATCTAACAATAAGTCAAACCTGATCGAGGAAGAGATTGATCTTAGTATTCGATTTGCATTCGAGTTACAAGATTCCTCTTACATTGCAACCAAGCTTGGCGAATCAGAGTTTGGTTTGTATGCCGCCCCTTCATATATAGAGGCACACGGTATGCCTTCTGATTACACCGACCTAAAAAATCATGACTGTCTGCATATGGGAAGCTCAAGAGATGGTGATTATTGGATACTCACTGTTGACGGGAGAAGTATTTCTCATCGGCAGCTGTGGGTCGCTGTGATTTCAGATACAAACACTTTGCTGCAAGCGACTATGGATGGCTCGGGTATCGCCATGATTCCGAGCGTATTTGCACATTCACACGTTAACTGCGGCAATTTAACCAAAATAGAAAACGTTGCGGAATTTCCAATCATCAATATTTACGGAATGTATCCAACACGTAAGCACGTACCTTATCGACTATCGCTGTTTTTGGAGTACCTAAAAAGCAATTTGGTTCGAATCATTACTCCGTAGCACTCATGATGTTATAGAGATGCCCGTTACGATTCTATACGCAAATGTGTGACTGTTCATTTGTCACCATTAACATGAACTTTATCAACTTAGTTCGAGCTATCTGATTAATATTTATAGAGTTATTTGATGCATTAGGAGCATGAAGAAGTTTTTTACACGAATAAATTAATTCCCGTTTTCGCCTAGTTTCTCTCCGTTTGCAGTCAGGCGGCTTTTATGAGGAGGGTTAGAAAGGTTAACGGTTACAGCCGGTTGTAATGACACCTTTCTAACCTTTTCCGTGCAATATAAAAACTGGTTAATATTATTCAGGTCATTGTCGCTTACGTTATGGCTAGGTGCTCGGTAGAACTCACCAACCACACACCGTGTCGGAAAATCGGTGTGCTTTTACCACTTCATTTCACCCATATGCACTTTAGCACCAATACTTAGCGCCATAGGCAGTTGTGCATCGGGGTAGGTTGCAGACATTTTGTCGATCACTTCCGCGCTATTCTTGCTGTTATCTTTTGCTTTCTGGAAGTCTGAAAGGTACTGCTGGGAATAGCTTATAGTGCTTGCGTCAAGCTTGGTTCCAGCTTTCATGTGTCCTGGAATGACAATATCTGGTTTTAGCTCTTGCAGTTCTTTCAACTGTTTAACCCATGCTTTCTGGCTACTATCCGATTGCGCGTCAGCCATCCAAAGGTGCAAATTGCCATACACGGCGACGTTGCCCAGAACCGCTTTGCTAGAAGGGATCCACAAGTAAGGACGATGAGCCAGTTCACCTTGCGTGCCACGAATCTCAATTTTGTGTCCGTCAACGGTCAACACATTGTTTTCGATAGCTTGTGGTAGATACGGTTCAACCGGAGCATTGCTCCCCATTTTAGGCCCCCAAAAGGCCAGTTTGCCAGCAAGCTTTTTCTCTATTACCTCAATCACTTCCGGTGTACTCAGAACTTGCGCTTTCGGGAATAGTGCATGTAGCACTTCCGCACCAAAGTAGTAGTCTGGGTCCGCTTGACTAATAAAAATAGTTTTCAGCTCTTTGCCACTATCAAGAACCTTTGCGGCGATGCGCAAAGCGTCTGCTTTGGTAAAGCCGGTATCGACGACCATGATTTCACTTTCACCGATTACCAGTGTTGAGTTTACGTGGAAGCTGTCCTTGTCTGCGTTATAAACATCAAGGGTCAGTGGCGTGGTTTCTGCTGCATTTGCATTAGTGGCGAGTAAGATAGATGCGGCCATTAGAGTTAAATTTTTCATACCGTTCTCCTTCAATGTGTGGGGTACGGGGAGGATAGTAAGGAATTGACGTGCTCAGAAAAACACACCAAACTGAGCATTATTGTTTCTTAATTCGAGCGAATGTATGGATAGGCTAACCGCTGCTAAAGTATTTATTGATGTTGCAGCGACGGGTAGTTTTACTGCCACAGCAGACAGGCTGGATATGTCTCGCCCCATGGTGACGAGATACATTGAGACGATGGAAGCTTGGTTGAATACCCGCTTGTTACATCGAACTACACGAAAAGTGTCTTTAACAACAGCAGGTCAAACATGCCTGGAAGAGGTTAAACAGTGGCTTGAGCAAGCCGAAAGACTAAGCGGTCTTGCAGACAACACTGGTGAGTTGTCGGGTACAGTTCGGTTAGCAACCAGCATGTCATTTGGCTATTCTCAACTGGTGCCAGCTATTCAAGAGTTTATGGTGGAGAACCCCAACGTAAATATCGATATTGACTTGCATGATTCAGTAACTGATCTAACTGAAAGCCAGATAGATCTTGCTATCCGAATCGCCTCGACACCGGATCCGTCTCTGATAGGTAAACCTATATCGATATGTGAGTCAGTGGTGGTCGCTTCGCCAGAGTATTTGAATAGAAATAGTGCCATTTCTAAACCAAGCGACTTAACCGGTCATACTTGTCTTGGGTACAAAAATTTTCAACAACATATTTGGCATTTAACAAAAGACAACACACAACAATCGGTAGAAGTTAAGTGTAACTTGACAGCAAATGAGGCAACCGCCTTATTGCAAGCCGCATTGCATGGTGCAGGCATAGCTATCCAGCCATTCTATCTCGTGAATCAGTACATTAAAGATGGTCGGCTTCAGCAGGTTTTGCCGGATTGGAAACCTGACGACTTAACCATTTATGTTCTCTACTCTTCCAGAAAGTATATGTCACCAACTGTTCGTGCACTGATTGATTATTTATCAGACTATTTTTCTGAAACTCGTTGGTAGTGTTAGTTGTGCAAGAAACTAAGTAGACCCACTCACAGTTCCCTTTTATAAGGCTCCTCATGCAAACTCGCTATGAGTATATTTCAACCTCGTTAAAATTTTGTTTTTTGAGGAGAGGACCACCATGGATCGATCGTTGTTAAAGGCTCATTTGGCGGTAATGACTGCAGTCGTTATTTGGGCGACATCTTTTATTGCCTTAAAAGTTGCGATTGGTGAAGTTGCACCTATGGTCGTGGTCTTTTTCCGAATGGCGATTGGTTCACTCGCTTTTTTGGTGGTTTGGCCGTGGATTCGTAACGGAATAAACTATCAAGCAGGAGACTGGAAGTTATTGTCAGGTATGGCATTACTTGAACCTTGCCTCTATTTTATTTTTGAAGCTCAAGCCATGCGTTTTACCAGTGCAGGTCAGGCCGGTATGGTGACTTCCATGCTGCCTTTAATGGTGGCTGTTGCCGCTTACTTCCACTTGAAAGAGCGTAATACTCCGCGTCAATGGATCGGGCTAATTATTGCCGTTCTCGGCGTTGTATGGATGACGCTGAGCGGAACCGAAAGCGAGCAAGCTCCCAATCCAGTATTAGGTAATCTATTGGAATTTGGCGCGATGGTGACTGCTGTTGGGTATACGTTACTTATTAAGCTACTAGTTCAGCGCTATTCAGCTTTTGTTTTAACTGCGATTCAAACCTTTGTCGGTACCATTTTCTTTTTGCCACTGGCATTAAGCTCTGATTGGCCAACCGATATTTCATTTAATGCTGTTAGTAGTATTGTCTACCTTGGTCTGGTGGTATCTCTTGGAGGGTATGGGCTATATAACTACTCACTGACTCGAATTAAAGCTTCTACGTCAGCAGGCTATATTAATCTAATCCCTGCATTTACTTTGTTTTTCTCCATGCTGCTGCTAGGCGAGCGTTTGGTTCTCACGCAATGGATAGCGATTGGAATTATCTTTTTTGGGGTGCTGTTGAGTCAGGATAGAACACCACAGGTAGAGCAGCAGGTGCGAGTGTGACCTGTTAACCGAAGTATATTTACCGATTAAATAAAACCTTCAACACGATTCTATCTGCAAATGTTTGACTGTTCATTCAGCACCATTAACATGAACATCATTAACTGTTTTTGAGCTATCTGATTAATCTTTAAAGATTTATCTTGATGGGGTTGCTGGATTTTAGTACTACCGAAACCTATATGTCTCGAGAGTTGGTATGAAAGTGGAATACAGCAGTAAAGGCGAAAATTATGGAACTTGAAGAGCAAGTAAAGAAACTATCTGAGATAGGCCTATCGTTGAATGAAGGGATTACAGTTGATCATCTACTCCTTTCATTTTCAAGAGAACAGTATGAAGCTGCGCCATTTGATTTGATCTTACTTGCCTACGGTCTTGAAGTAGAAGAAAAGCCTTGGGGACGTTTCATTTGCGACCAAGCTTGGAATTTTGATGTTGAAGCCATAGAAGACAATGGCTCTTATGTGGATATCGTTAACCAGTTCCATAGGATCACTGGCCAAGTTAAGCGTGTTGATGGGTTGCAAGACATGGTGAACATTGAAGAGTCTCGCGCAAAACTTGAATATGAAGTGGATGGTGTAAAAAGAAGTTTAGAGCCAGTAGTCGATAATGATTGGGCTGACGTCCAAGTCGTTACAACGATTATGGGTGACCTAAGTGAAGATGGGTATGATTTTTATCCAAAAGATAACGGACAGTCGAGTGTTTGGTTTTATCTATCCGATAAACAAGCTTTAGCGTTAAACAACTTAGCTAACAACGTATTTAATCTGAGCAACAGACCGTGGTGGAAAATATGGTAGGGCAGTCATAGATGTCTAAGCTTGAGAACACCGTCGAATGTTGCCTGCATGGTGAGCAACAAGAAACGTTTGTATGCCAACACATTGTACAAACTCTTAACGACGAAATACCGAGAGGCTTTTGGTGGGCAGATAATCCTGAAAACCCAAGACCAGATGCGTGGTGTAGTGAGTGTGAAGCTATGGTGCAGAGAACTGGCGGGGAGTGGAACGATGAGAGTGAGGCTTTTGCTCAGGTAAAGCTACTCTGCGGCTTGTGCTATGACCAAGCTAAATCGTTCAACTTCCCTGACAAGAAACCATGGTGGAAGTTTTGGAAGTAAATGTTCATCGTCTATCAACTTCCCAATCTCTCCAACTTGAGAAAGAAAGGTAATTGAGTCAGCAGGCCCTCTACTGACTCTCACAAGATCAACTAATTGCTTAATTTGTATCTCTTTTCTAACTTGTTTAAGAAGACATGCAGTTTCTGATTCATCTCATCGTAATTATGTTGTAGCAGGGTAGTAGGATCTTCTACAAATCTGAACCTCCTTGGTTCGGGCAGCTCATCATTTTCAATGAGCAACGCTACGACATGTTTGGTCAACTCCATATGGCATTGAAAACCGAAGACTAATTTACCATATGCCACAATTTGCCTTGGACATCCTTCGCTATAAGCTATGATTTGCGCGTCGCCTGTTAGTCCCGGCATATCGTTATGCCAATGACCTACATTGAGTGTTTTACCAAAGTGGCTGAATAATGGATGTTGTAAGCCTGATTGAGTCAGTGTAATTAGGTACTTGCCGATTTCACGCTCAGGGCTGTGCTCGAACCGAGCCCCTAGCGCTTCACCGATTAACTGAGATCCCAAACAGATGCCCAATACCACTTTTCCCGCATTGATGGCTTTTTCTATTAGCTCTTGCTCACCTTTGCTATCAAAGTAAGTACATTGCTCACTCGTTGTCGCGGGATCTTGAGGGCCTCCCATGACAATAAGAAAGTCAATATCGTCGATGTCTTGGAGGAGCGAGTCTCCTTGGTAAACTCGAGAATAGCTGATGGTATGCCTGTGTTTTTCTGCCCAAGATTCGTAGGCGCCAGGAGCCTCAAAGTATTCATGAACAATGAAGTGAATATGCATCTTTCTTCCTCTTACTTTATGTTAGAGTTGAGATGTTATATTGATTCTTGTTGGCGTTATTTATACTATCGGGCAAATTATGTAGATAAGTCGCCAACTATGAACGCCAATGATGTGATAGAAGAATTTTCTAATAAACAATTGATCACTAAATCGATAAGAATGGCTGCTGGTTATGTTGATGATTTTCACTCACATTCATGGCACCAAATTGTGTTCCCAATTAAAGGCTTATTGCAGTCGAATATCGGTGATAAGTGCGCAATCGTCCCCCATACGGGGATGCTCTATATCCCTGCTAATACGATTCACAAATCCGTAGCTGTGACAGATACGATATTTTTGGCGATCTATCTCAACCCAGATAAGTTGATTCAATATCGTGATGAGCCAAAATCCTGTCAGGTGAGTGCGTTTATAAAAGAGCTGATTTTAGTTTTGTTTGAGTGCAATACGTCGTCGCAATCTGAATCCAATGTTTCAAATCTGCTTGCGGTGTTACGCGATCAAATTGAGTTGGCGAGTAGTTATGAAATACCGCTATTGATACCTAAAGACAAACGCCTTTTGTCTATCTTTTCTCAACTTAAACAGCAGCCTGATTTGCCTTACACATTGAAGGAATGGGCCCAACAAGTTGGCGCATCAGAAAGAACTCTATCTCGGTTGTGCTCAAAAGAGTTCTCTCAATCATTTGCATTGTGGCGACAAAATATAAGGTTGGTTTTATCTTTGCAGATGCTAGACACGGAAATGAGTATACAGAGTATAGCTATCAGTTTAGGGTACTCGTCTGACTCTGCTTATACATTTGCTTTCAAGAAAACATTTAACCAGACGCCAAGTAACTATCGGAATAACATGTTAGAGCGTAGATTCGCGTCTAGCGCTCTAATGAACCAGCTATAAAGCAACGTTTGTCGCTGATGTTTTGGAATCTTATCTAACGCTTGTTACTTGGGTGAGTGCCCGGTCTTTTTAGCTAATTTCTGCATAGCTTCGGCAAAGGTTGTTGTCCCGCCTTTTGCTTTAACCTGAACCACTTTAAATCCTAATTTCTCTAGCGCTTGGCGCTCTTCCACAACACCTTTGTCATTTTGTTGGCTGCCCGGTGCGGGTTGATGAATGTAACACCCTTCTAGCTGGCCATCTTCAACTAGCTGGTGGTGTTTTAGTGCGTCGATATCAAATTTCATAGTGAGTCTTTTTGTTTTGAAGAGTGAATTCTTGAGGCAAGGTCGATTTTACTGATGGCTTGTACCTTACGGTATTTTAGTTGCAAAAAGCTAGTGTAAATAGAGTAACGGAGCACATGTTATTG
Source organism: Vibrio sp. R11-SG3-ISO9 (assembly GCF_059834255.1). NCBI lineage: Bacteria > Pseudomonadati > Pseudomonadota > Gammaproteobacteria > Vibrionales > Vibrionaceae > Vibrio > Vibrio sp. R11-SG3-ISO9. The sequence goes on along the minus strand of NZ_JCBDGU010000057.1, from coordinate 63,029 downwards.
GGTGAGCTTTGCTCTTTATGGTGACTAATTATGCAATCTATCAGTTACTACTAAGTCAATGTAATGAATGAGGAGCAATTGAGTATTTTTATTTTATAAAATTAGAATAAATACCCTAATAAAGTAATTAAAAATTCATGTTTTTGATTGGTAATTGTCTGTTTTACAAACAGTAAATTGGATGTTGAGTGTTCACTCTTTTGGTTTGTCGAGTGACTGTCGCTCAAAAATTAAACATTTGTGTGGTGAATGATTTGGACTTTAGCGCAATTGATTTATAGCTGAGTAGCCCGCTCGGGGATTTTATAAATGATTCTTGATGGGCTATGTGTGAATAAAAATATGCTAAAGGAAAAAGCAGATGCACTATACAACGTTAAAAATGAAAGGCTTAATGCCACTGTCTGCCATAGCAGTGGCAATGACATTCTCTATGTCAACGCAAGCGGCACCATTCTCTGGATTCGATGAATCTAACTTGCCGACCAAATACATCGTCAAGTTTAAAGAAGATACGTCGAGCCCTTCACTGATGGGTGGAAACTCCTTTTGGGGCCCACGCATTGTGCAAGAGTCGGTTTTAGACCAGCTCAAAGCACGTAAGGTAGAGAAGCTAGGAAACAGTTCTATCTACAGTGTGGAGATGGAAGACTCAGAGTTAGGCAAACTGCGTAATCGTAGTGATGTTGAATATGTGGAAATTGACCCGCCAAGATACTTGTTAAGCGAAACCACCCCTTGGGGATACGAAGCGGTGAATGCACAGCTTTTGGATGACTCAAACGCTGGCAATCGTACCGTGTGTATTATCGATTCAGGCTACGATCTCGCTCATAACGATCTGAGTGGTAACCTTGTGTCTGGAACTAACGACAGCGGCACCGGTTCTTGGAGCGTACCTGGAAACAATAACGCGCATGGCACACACGTAGCAGGCACCATCGCTGCGATTGCGAATACCGAAGGCATTAAAGGTGTGATGCCAAACCAAAACGTTAATCTACATATCGTTAAGGTATTCAATGAAGCGGGCTGGGGTTATTCGTCCAGCTTGGTGAAAGCGGTACAGACGTGTGCAGATAACGGCGCGAACGTGGTTAACATGAGTTTGGGTGGTAGCCAATCAAGTGTGACTGAGAAAAATGCGCTAAAAGCGGTTTACGATAAAGGGGTTCTGTTGATAGCCGCTGCTGGTAACGATGGTAATACAGCGCACAGCTACCCAGCATCTTACGACTCCGTTATGTCGGTTGCTGCGGTTGACGATAAGAGCGATCACGCTGCGTTTTCTCAAGCAACAAATCAAGTTGAGATTGCAGGTCCGGGTGTAGCCATTCTATCTACCGTGACGTTGGGCGAAGGGAAACTATCTGACATTAGGTTAAACGGTGTCAGCCAGTTTGAGCGTGGTATTGTGCCGCACAACCGCTTGGTTCAAAGTGGCGGTAGCTACGGTCCTGATCCAGTCGCAGGTTCAATCACGGCAGAACTGGCAAGCTGTGAGGTCTCTGGTAGCCGTTTCAATTGTGGCGATATGTCAGGCAAAATTTGTTTGACGGAGCGTGTCGGTAATCAGTCATCGGGTAGCTACCCTGAGATTGATGCAGTTCAAGCCTGTTACAACGCTGGAGCAAGCGCAGCGATTGTGTACAGTAACTCCGAACTACCGGGTTTGCAGAACCCTTTCCTTGTTGATCAATACAACGCAGCACGCATGGTGTCGGTGACGGTTGATCGTGCGTTTGGCCAAGAGCTGGTGGGCTATGTCGGCCAAGAGATCACGGTTTCAACAACCAAAGGTGAAGACTATGAGTACTACAACGGTACTTCCATGGCGACACCTCACGTAACAGGTGTTGCGGGCTTAGTGTGGAGCTATCACCCAACCTGTACCGCTGCACAGGTGCGTAATGCGCTGATCAAGACAGCAACGGACATTGATGTCGTGGGGCGTGACAATCGCACTGGCCATGGTCTTGTGAACGCAGATGCCGCGAAGCAATATCTAGATGCGGGTTGTAATGGTCCTGATGGTTCAGGTAGTGGAACCGATCTGAACAGCTACACCAATTCTGATGCGGTTGCGATTCCTGATAACAGCACTGCAGGCGTTGTAAGTGAACTAGATGTGGTTCGTTCCGGTGATGCGGGTATGGTAACGATTGATTTAGATGTTGCTCATACCTACATTGGAGACTTGCGTATCACACTCACTTCTCCAACGGGCGGACAAGTGGTGCTGCATGATAATCAAGGCGGCAGTGCCAACGATATAAATACCACTTACCAAGTCGACTTCTCTGGCTTCGAGTCTCAGGGTGTTTGGGAACTAAAAGCGGTAGACAGTGCCAGAAGAGACACAGGAACCATCAACAGTTGGACACTGACCTTTCAATAAGGAGTGACTATGAAGGCGTTGAAGTTAGTTTCATTGTCTGCAATGGGTGTGAGTGCGTTTTTAGCACTCGGGCTGAGCTCAAATAGCTTGGCTAACAACCAAGGTTTTCCTTTGGTGGATAAACGCCCTGAACAAGCTGAGCAACAACCTACGCGTTACTTCGTTAAGTATGTAGAAGGGAAGGAAAGCGAGGTGAGAGCGCTTCTTCAACAGCACGACATTCAAGTGGTCGATGTGCTGTTGGACCAGTATGTGCTGATTGTGACTGGCGAGCAATCCGAATTGGATAACCTTGCTGAGCACGAATTAGTGGAATACACCGAGCCAGAGCCTGTGCGAAGGCTATTGTCTCAGTAAAGCACTTCAATAATCTGTTCAAATATGCCAACGCCCCTTACTCGAGGGGCGTTTTTTGTTGCTATCTCTAATGGCCTGCTCTCACATCACTTATACCCTTGAGAGGATAGGAAAGAGTGAATTTGCTCTCTTTTTTCTCTCATGAACTCGATGAACCGCTGAGACTTTTGAGGAAGGTGTGTTCGATCTTGGTAGACCAATAGCATGGTTTTATCTTGCGGAACCCAAGGCTCGAGAAGGAGTTTGAGTTTATTTTCCTTAAGCTCTTTGTACAGCATGGATATAGGAAGATAACAAATGCCAGCGCCTTCTAAGCAAAGCTGTTTGCTGACAAAAAAGTCATCGCAGGTCATGCTCCCCGCTTGAGATATTTCAATCGTTTCATTGTGGTCACTGAAACGCCAGGGCAAGAAATATCCTTCCACATGATTTCGAATGCACGGCAACGATGTTAGTTGATTTGGATGGTTAATCTCCGGAAGTTGGGCTGCAAGTTCACTCGATATAGCGAGTACATACCTCACCGGAGATAACGTCATTGCAACCAATGATGAGTCATTTAATGGGCCGAGCCTAAACGCAAAATCCAAGCTCTGCTTTGTCATGTCTTGATAGCGGTTTGATGACGTGAGGTTGATTCGTATAGAGGGGTAACGCGCTTGAAATTCTGCAAAGAGTGTTGCGAGTAAGTTTTGACTTAATGCTCGTGGCGCCGTGATGTTCAGGGTTCCTACTGGTTTATTTGCAGCATCTTCTGCTTGGTCATAGAGTTCGCTGACTGTATCGGCGATCAACTGTGCTTTTGGTAGAACTTGTTGCCCTAGCTCGGTAAGTGACAATGATCGAGTAGAACGATTAATCAGTTTACCGCCCAATTGCTCTTCCAACTGCTGAATTTTTCGGCTAACGGTCGTTGTCGGTACATTCAATTGTCTCGCTGCTTCAGCAAAACTATTCAGTTCGATGACCTTTGCGAACAAAGGTAGTGCAGATATCTCTTTCATTGTGTTTCTCTTGTCCCGTATGTGGGATAGTGAAGCCCAGTTATTGTATCTAGTCAATATAATCGGGATTAACTAAAGTATATCCATACCGCAGCATTCACTGCCTGAACAAATTAACGCTCAGCTCGATAGGAGAACACCATGGATATTTTAGTATTAGGCGCAACAGGTAACACAGGTTCTGAAGTGGTTCGTCAGCTTAAACTCAAAGGCGCGGACTTTGGTGTGATGGTTCGTAAGTCGAAATCCGCAGAAGCGATGGATTTGAAAGCCGAGCAGATTCGTGAAGGTGACTTTTCTGATGTTGAATCGATGAAAAGCGCAATGAAAGGCGTTAAGCGTATCTACGTTTCTATGCCCATTCACCAAGACAACGAACTATGGGTGGCGAATGTGATTGAAGCGGCACAAGCTGCGAATGTAGAGCACGTAGTCAAACTTTCGGGCATGGGGGCAAAGATCGATGCAGGTTCTGAGATCATTCGTACTCATGTTATTACCGACAACTTGCTTAAAGAATCAAACCTACAATGGACTATCATTCAACCGAATTCGTTCTTCCAGAACTTGTACGGAAGTCTAGAAACCATCAATAGTATGGGGCAATTCTTCTTGCCTTTGGCAAACGCGAAACAGAGTGTGGTCGATATTCGAGATGTGGCAGCGGTTGTTGTTGAGGCGTTAACTGGTGATGCTCATCATGGTCAAACATATCTGTTATCAGGCCCAGAGGCTCTAACTTTTGCTGAACAAGCAGCAGTATTGTCGCAGGCCACGGGCAAAAATATCGAATACGTTGCCATCTCTGAGGAGGCTTTTGCCAGCGCCATTAAAGAAGCGGGAATGGACGAGTGGTTTGCTAACGCACTCGCTGAGATCATGGCGTGGTTTGCTACTGGAGCTTATACAGAAGTTACCGATACTGTGGAGCGTGTAACGGGCAAGCCAGCCAGAACCTTCTCAGATTTTGCCGATGAGTTTGCTCATGCGGTTACGAAGTAGATATCATGAAAGTTTGATAAAAGTAAAAAGGCACATTGATGAATGTGCCTTGCTATTAATTAACTCAGATTACTTTTTGAAGCTCGGAATCACAGCTCGAACAACACATCGGTACGAATGATGTGCTTAACGCCTGAAAGAATTGGTGCCGAGCCGTGTAGACAGTGGAATGGGTGGGTTCCGTGTGGGAAACACAACACGCTTCCGCTTGGCGTTCTTACCGATTCAATATTGGCCCCTTCATGTTGGCGAGCAGGTCTAGTCGGGTCATTACGGTTGACCATAAATTGGGTTTCGCCACCAACAAAGTCATCCGTTAATAGAATCAGAAAGGTATACATACTCCAACGGTCACCAAAGGCATCATCGACTAACTGATTGTCGACAACTTGGCTTCCCGGCCATGAACCGTCAATGTGCATTTTGAAATAGTCGCCTTGTTCGTAACGATAAAATCGAAAACGACCATTGATCCCAAGTGGTTGCTTGTTGCCAAAGTGTCCGTATTGATCACTGAAATGATCGCGGCAGCGTTGCCAAATTTGCTCCAAGGTCTCAGTGTCGGCAATGAAATTGAGGTTACTGTTGTGGCGAATCTCTCTTGGCAATGACACCGCAGCATCTTCGGTAAAACCAAGCTCGTTGGTTGCTGCCAATATACGCTTTACCTCTTCAGGTTTTAACACATTCAGCAATTGAAATGCCCCAGGTACGTTGTCGATCTCTTTTCGCGTTACACCTTGGTATTCACTGTCGAGCAAAAATGGGTTTTGATTCTTAGGTGCCCATACAGGTAAGTCGTTTCGCTGAGTGCCAGACTCTTTTCTGACAACATAAAATGATTCGTTATTCGTCATTGGTCTCTCCTTATTTTGAAACAACTCGAACTTGTGCAAACTGGCGGTGGCCATCGACCGAGCCGTGGAAGCCTAAACCGCTTTGCTTTGCGCCAACCCAAGGTGCGTCGCCACTGCCGCCTTGGCCTTGGTTAATTCCTACCATGCCAGCCTCAAGCTCTTCCGCAACGCCTTGAACGCCTTGGTTACCGAAGACGACCGCACCCAAGCCATATTCACTGGCGTTTGCTCTTTCGATTGCCTCTTCAACGTCTGAGTAACGGCTGATAGAAACAACAGGGCCAAAGGTCTCATCTGTTTCTATCTTCATTTCTGGCGTCATCCCTGTGATTACCGTTGGGCGGATATAACGCTCTGGTTGTTGTGAACCGCCTAGTAAAATCGTGGCGCCTTTCTCTTCTGCATCTTTGATTTGTTCAACGATCTTGGCGTGTTGTGTTGCGTTGATGATGGGACCAATGTTGACGCTTGGCATATCCCAAGGGCCAATTTGGTACATGTTGGCGATTTCGGTAACGCGTTGCTCAAATTTATCGGCGATGCGTTCATCAACGTAGATCCGCTCAATAGAGGTACACATTTGGCCTGAGTTCTCAAAGCTACCCGCTACGGCAAAGCGTGCCGCTTGTTCGAGGTTAGCATCGCGCATGACGATCATTGGGTCTTTACCACCCAGTTCCATAACAAGGCGTTTCACCTTAGAAGCTGCGCGCGCCATGATGTCTTGACCTGCGACTTTAGAGCCTGTGAATGCGATCATCTGGATATCGCTTTCGACTAAGGCTTTTCCTGTCTCTCGGTCGCCATGAACAATGGTCAACACGTCTTCAGGAAGATGTTTTTTGAGTTCGCCGAAGAAGGTTTCTGCCACTAAAGGTGTCTCTTCTGATGGCTTCAAAACCACGCTGTTACCCGCCACCAACGCAGGAACAATCAGGTTATTGGCCATCATGACGGGATAATTCCAAGGCGAAATCACACCAACAACGCCTAGAGGTCGGTACTGCAGTTCCGTGCCACCAGATAGTTGACGAGTAGTGAGCGCGCGTGCTGCATCTTGTGCGTAATGTTGCCCCATGTACACCGCACCGCCTGCCTCGCCAGTTGCTCGGCGAATGTCTTTACCCATTTCACGGGCAAGCAGTTCAGAGAATGAGTCTGTTAGGTGGTCGATCGCTTGGTATGCGCTGTTGATGATGCGTGCTCGCTCAGGGAGCGATGTTTTTCGCCAAAGCTTTTGAGCGACATTCGCTCTGGCAACCGCGGCATTAACTTGTTCTGTTGTTGAGTTTTCAACTTCGCCCAACAACTCTCCATTGCTAGGGTCAAAAGATTGAATAAGGCTGGTCATACTCATTGTCTCCAAGTATTTGTATTTATTACGCTGAAGGCTTCCTCTCCGCGTTTGTCTTCAACTGTGTTTGTAATTTTTCGATAATTAGATATCTAAAAATCTCGATATGAGGTTTTAAATAAATAGGGAGGTGTAAAACATGCTCCCTATTTATGGAATTAAAGTGAGTCGTTCAGTTGAGCAAGGAACAGCTCAATAATTTCGTCGTTTCGCTTGTAGTAAGTCCAAGAACCAATGCGCTTTGAGCTGACGAGGTTCGCTCGCTGCAAGTTCGACAAGTAAGAAGAGACAGTCGATTGTGATAAGCCACTTTTCTCTTGAATAATACTGACACAAACGCCTTCAACTTCAGCATCAACGAGCTGTTTCTCGAGATTGAAGTGTTCATGTGGCGACTTAAGCCAATGCAAGAAGTTACGTCTTACCGGGTTGTTAATCGATTTTAGAATTTCGTTGATATCTAACATGCCGAATGGTTTCTTATCTTGATACTACGTTGGTTGATGATGCAGAGCATACGCCTAAAAATAGGATATCGCAATATCTCGAAATGTTGTTTGGTCTAAGTTTTTGTTCTATGGTATTGCGAGATTGAGCTGACATGAGTGCGGACAAGCCCATATAAACGTTGAGAAAACAGGAAACATATTCAGACATTAGTTCGAGTTTGTGGAAATTGAGATCTGGGTAGAAGCATTGGTTTTGTCGTTTGAGACACAATCACTCTCCTCATTATTGCTATGAATAGCTGTCATTAGTGCAGTAAAAAAAAGGGTTACCTCGTGATAAGACATATCTTGCTAATTAAATTCAAGCCAGAAAGCACTCAAGAGCAGATTGAAGAACTGATGGCGATGTTCGTTTCAATGACCGACAAAGTTGATGGTGTGACTGACGTGGAATGGGGAGAAAACAACAGCCCAGAAGGAAAGAATAAGGGTTATACACACTCTGTTTTTATGACGTTCGCTGATGAGGCAGGACGTGATAACTACTTACCTCACCCAGAACATGATGCGCTGAAGAGTGTCTTTAGGCCGATATTGGATGACATCATCGTATTTGACTATCAACCTGCGTAGAAGGTGATTCACGGGGCTTGGGAGATATGTTCATGTCTTAAACTAACCTAACTCAACACAGAGCTTTGGTTCATTTTAAGAACGTTTGGCTCATAGCTTCGCGTTGTGGATAAATTCGGTTTCTGTGTCAGAGGTGAGTGCGTGGTTTCTCACTCACCTCTGCTGTTAGAACATTTAAGCATTCGCAAACTTAAAGGTTCGATAGCCACCGATTAAGTTCCTCGCTTTAAACCCATTGTTTACCAGTTGGCGGTAGGCCACATTACCTCGTAATCCTACTTGGCAGTAGATAATGATCTCTTTATCTTTGGGTAGCTCATTCATACGCTGACGAAGTTGATCGACGGGTATGTTGATAGCACCTGAAATAAATCCGACGTTTTCCAGCTCTGCTGGGTTTCGTACGTCCAACAGAACCTGATTGTCATTTAGATTTGTGACTTCATTAAAGTGGATCGGTGTTGCGTCACCTTTGATGATGTTGCTTGCCACAAAAGCAGCTTGGTTAATCACATCTTTGGCACTGCCATATGGCGGCGCGTAAGTGAGCTCTAAGTGCTGAAGCTGCTCGACAGTCATGCCTGCTCGTTGAGCAACGGCCATCACATCAATACGTTTATCGACACCATCTTTACCAACCGCTTGAGCACCCAGGATTTTTCCAGTGGATGGCTCAAACAGCATTTTGAATGAGACAATTTCTGCACCTGGGTAGTAACTGGCGTGGCTGGCGGTGTGCACGTAGACTTTTTCATACTCGACACCTTCACGCTTCAATTGCTTCTCGTTTTTACCTGTTGAGGCAACGGCAAGGTCAAAGATCTTACAGATGGCAGTGCCTTGTGTCCCTTGATAGGTTTCATTGCGTCCGAGCATGTTGTCGGCAGCCATTCGACCTTGGCGGTTTGCAGGCCCTGCAAGCGGAACTAACGTTTGTGCGCCTGTGACAAAGTCTTTTTCTTCGATCGCATCACCGACAGCGTAGATACTTGGATCACTCGTCTGCATTGAATCGGTAGTGTAAATGCCACCTAATGCACCGATTTGAAGCCCAGCGTCTTTTGCCAACTTAGTCTCAGGACGCACTCCAATGGCCATGATCAAAATATCGGTAGTGAGCGATTCACCGTTGCTAAGAGTCAGTTCGATCTCACCTTCAATATGTTGGTGATCTTCGTTTTCGCCAGAGTCGATACTGGCCATATGTTGGTTCGGAATGTATTCGACCGCTTCAAGTGCAACGCCTAATTTAAGGTCAACACCTTTCTCGCGTATTTCAGCATGAGCAAAGCCCGCCATTTCACGATCAACAGGCGTCATCACCTGATCCGCCATCTCGATTAGCGTGGTTTTGATCCCCAACTGGTGGAAGGCTTCCATCATCTCTAAACCAATGAACCCGCCACCAACCACCGTCGCGTGTTCAGGCTTATTCATTTGAATGGTTTTAATGATGCGATCCATATCTGGGATGTTGCGCAGCGAGTGAGTCAACGGGTTATCAATACCAGGAATTGGTGGAACCACGGGTCCAGCGCCGGGGCTGAGCAAGAGAAAGTCATAGCTTTCAATATACTCACTACCATCAAGAAGATTCTTAATGGTGACCTGTTTGTTGTGTCGGTCGATGGACACGACTTCGCTCATAACGCGGACATCAACGTTGAATCGAGCTAAGAAGCTCTCTGGCGTTTGCAGCAGAAGCTTACTTCTATCTTCGATGTCGCCCCCTATGTGGTATGGCAAGCCGCAATTCGCAAACGAGACGAAACTTCCTCTTTCGAACATGATGATTTCTGCATCTTCACTCAAGCGACGAGCACGTGCGGCGGCTGATGCGCCACCTGCAACGCCACCAACAATAACAATCTTAGTCATAAGGTCACCTTTTAATCTTCTGATTGGCGACCACTATAAAACTCATAATTAGAAAAGTCTAATTTAATTTTAACTAAATTAGAATTGACTAATTTTAAGGGTTGAACCATCATAGTAGGCAGAATTAAGTGATGAGATTGAATCGATGAACATTGAAGAGATGCGCGACAACGCAAATGAAACTGCCGAGTTTTTAAAATCGATGGCTCACCCCGACAGGCTGATGGTTTTGTGTCAGTTGAGTAATGGTGAAGTAGGCTTCACGGAGTTGCTCGAGTCTTCCCATCTAAGTCAATCTGCATTCTCACAACAGCTCACCGTGCTAAAAAAGAAGGGCTTGGTGAAAGTAAGAAAAGAAGCGCAGCAAGTGTTTTATTCGTTAGCCGATGACCGAGTCATGATGTTGATGGGGTCACTTCACAGCGTATTTTGTAAACATCAACAAGAGGAGAAGTAGATGGACTTTTCAATGCCTTGGCATGCGTTGGCTGGTGGTGCCTTGCTCGGCTTGTCCGCAGGTCTACTCATGTTATTTAGCGGTAAAGTCGCTGGTATCAGTGGAATTTTGGGTGGATTACTTACTCCGAAAGCGGGAGACCGATTATGGCGAGTGCTGTTTCTGTTTGGCATAGTGATCAGCATTGTATTTACACGCCCAATTGGTTTTGAATTGCCGGATTTAAGCACAATGAATCTAGGCTTGGTTGTGGTTGCCGGTGTATTGGTTGGTATTGGCACGCGCCTAGGCAATGGCTGTACTAGTGGACATGGCATTGTTGGTATGGGGCGTTTCTCTAAGCGCTCAATCGTCGCAACCTGTACCTTTATGATTGTCGCGATTGTCGTTGTATTTGTTCGTCGTAACTTGGGAGTGCTATAAATGAATCCTATCTCTTTGTTTGTCGCTCTTTTGTCTGGCGTACTTTTCGGTGCTGGAATGAATATCTCTGGTATGGTCGACCCTGCTAACATTTTTGCGTTTCTTGACATCAAGGGGGATTGGGATCCGAGCCTTGCGTTCGTGATGGGAGGAGCTTTGCTCGTATTCACGCCTTTCTACCATTTCATTATTAAACCTCGCAGTAAAACCATTGATGGCAATGCTATTAGCCTGCCTACGAATACAAAGGTTGATCGCAAACTGATTTTGGGCGCATCTATTTTTGGCCTAGGTTGGGGAATCGGTGGTATCTGCCCGGGACCAGCGGTCGCCAGTTTGGGCGAGGGCAGCATTACCATCATCTCATTTATTGCGAGTATGCTGATTGGAATGAAGTTGGTTACTTTAGTCTCGAATAAATAACTGTATATCTTTTTTACTGATCTGCCCGACTCTAAATATGCGCTAGGTTTTTTATTGGTAGATTCAAAGTCAGTTTAACGAACTCGAATCGAATGCAAAAACTATGGATTTGTTTTGTGGCTTGCAGTAGATATTTTATTCAGTGGGCTTACGGTACCTGCGAAGTGTTCACCAATGACATGCGTATAGATTTGTGTCGTTGCGACATCTGAGTGGCCTAACAATTCTTGAACAGTACGAATGTCTTGTCCAGAACGTAGTAACTCAGTTGCAAAGCTATGACGAAAAGTATGGCAGGTGATTCGCTTATTAAAGATCTTTGCCTGTTGTACAGCACGTTTTAAGGCCTTTCGTGGTGAAGAGTCGTGTAGGTGATGTCGGCAGAGTTGATTGGTTACTGGATGTCTAGAGATAGTTGTTGAAGGAAAGATAAACATCCATGAACTTTGTTTAAACGCGTTGGGGTACTTTTTACCAAGAGCATGAGGTAGCGAAGGGCCGATACCTTGTTTATTATCATTTTTTTGTATTGTTGATACTCTGTCTATTTGCTGTTGGAGTAATGAAATCATGACGGGGCTTAGTAATGTCACTCGATCTTTTTTACCTTTCCCATCACGTACTGTTAACGACAAGTTAGTGAAATCTAGGTCTTGTATTCTGAGTCGTAAACACTCACTGATTCTTAATCCTGATCCATAAAGCAACGAAAATATTATGTGATTCACACCCGATAGATGCGAGAGAATAGCCTGCACTTCGTTGGCCGTTAGAACGTTTGGTAGTTTGCGTGGTTTTTTGGCATAGGTAAAACCTAAATCCCCTAATGGTAGTTGTAAAAATTGATTGTAGAGGTAAGCAATTGCGTTGAGCGCAACTTTTTGAGTGTTAATTGCTACGCACTGCTCGTTAGCAAGATAAGAAAGAAAAGCCGTTACTTCGCTTTCGCCTATATCTTTTGGATGTTTGAGTTTATGGAATGGATGAAGTATTTTATCCAGTATAAGTAGGCCTTTTCGGTCTTGAGACTGTATCCTCGCATCCGCATGTGTCGGCGAATTTCTTCCAAAAATTTGCTTGCCATCGTCACCTCCTCTCTCTGTTTATTTATACAGTTTATTTGAGTTAGATTCGGTTTGAGTATGAAAAATGGCTTGTTTTGCCGAGAGTCTATTCTCGTTTAGTTGATAGAGGATTCGATAAGCTATTGTTATCCATATGATTCGCGCTATTTCTTCCTCGGATAACGCGCATTGTTAAAAAGTGATAACACGCGTGCTCGTTTTTATATAAAGACAAAATGCGAAACGTGAAGTATATGCATTATATCTCAATGATTTATGATAGTTTTAAGACAAGTTAGGCAAGCAGAAAAACGAGCTGGCTTGTTATTAACAATGTTATGTTAATGAGGAAATTAAATGAAAAAGGTAATAAGTATTTTGTTTGGGTTGGCATTATTGGCTGGATGTGAAAACAATCAAGAGCCAATAACTCTATCAGCGGAAAAAGGTGATGTTACTTATCTGCTGAGTGTAAACGCAACAAATGCTTCAATAACTATTGGAAAAAATACCGAGACTCTTACAGTGAAGGCATACGATTCCAATGAAATTTTGTTGGAAGACAAAGATGGAAATGCTCTAAATTTTAAACAACAGCCTAGTTTATCAAATTGGTTGTGTGACTTATGTGTTAATCACGGGCTTCCTGTGACCTGGAAATAACATAACAATCTGTTTAAGAGTGATTCGCAACGCTTGGCATTTTTGCTATGCGTTGCGTTTGGTGTTTAAGGTAGTATGCGGTGGCTTCGGCATTGCGTTGCTCACACCTTAACAGGGCGTTATGTGAATTATTGGGATCCTATGTAAGTGATTGAAATATGATTTCTGAAGACAACTGGCAAGATCACTATTGGAACTATTTGGCTCGCCTCGAAGTCAGTGCAATAGACCGAAGTTTTGAAGACTTAAAGCCTTGGGACTCTTTAGCTGAAGATTGTATGAACTTAGCTATTAAAGCTCCATTTCTCAAAGGTAAAAACTCAGGTTCAAAATCCATCAAACTTTCTGCTGCATTTTTGAAGCGTACCATGAGTGATTTTAGAGGTGCGTGGTTATTGATTAATTGGGGTTATCCTTACCAAGCAGCATGTGTCGCTGCTTCGCTTTATGAAAATGCACTTGTTGTTAATTGCCTTGTTGAGCGTCAAGACTTGGCTGATGAAGTTCTACTTAACAAGAATGGTGATGTTCCCTGGGGGGCTCAAAAACTTTGCAAAATGGCAGCATACAAAGATTTATATGGGAACATTCCGGATGAATTTCCAAATGATGATGAATTTAATACGGCTTGGAAAATGTGTTATCACAACTACAAGCTATTGTGCAAAATGAAGCACCCTACTTTACAACAGGTAGCAGATGAGACAAGGTCTGCCTTGAATCATAAAGGTGAGTTTGCAGTTATCCCATTACCGGATACTCGTAACGAAAGCCTCGCTTTGAAGCATATGTTGATGATTATCTGTATTTCCAAGCTGTTCTCTGCCACCAAATGTTTTGCAAAGGCTGTCGATTGTGCTTCTGATGATCCTGAACATGAGCAATTTTACAGTGAAGCACTAAAAGTGTACTCAAATTTAAAAAGATGTATCGGTGAAAGTAAAATTAAGGATATTTCGATCAAAGCATATGGGTTTAAATTCACATAACAAACTGTTTAAGAGTGATTCGCAACGCGTGGCATTTTTACCATGCGTTGGTTTAAGTGATTAAGTTGGTATGCGGCGGCATCGGTATTGCGTTGCTCACACCTTAACAGGGCGTTAGCCGTACAACTCACTTATTCAGTAGGTGAACAAAATTGAGTGATAAAGCGAATGATATCAGTCATTTTAATTTCAGCGCTCGTTGCATCTTGGTTCACCGTTATGCCCGTTTCTGTTTTATATATTGGCATGTAACATTTTTCATCGGCGCGAGAGACTTGTATCTCTCCAAAATAATCTTGTTCATCTGTTTCAACAAAATTCATCAAAATGAAGTCGTTATGATCTTTGGTAAACAGTTTAAAGGATAAATATTTTCCCTCTATCGCAAGCATTTTCAGCGGCTCAAAGTTGTCTACAAACTTTTCTGCCCATTCGTTAATTAATCGATTAATTGTTTGTGTATGTGGTTCAGCCGTAGCGAACTTAACCATTCTCTTAACCCCAATATCTTCTCTGAGGCGTCCTAGAGTCGCGTTTTCTAGCCTCAGTCCGTAGTTATCAGAAATTAGGTTAGCTACAGCTATGAATGTTTCGTAGTCATCACGAATGGATTCATCGTTGACGTCACCAGTGTCGATTTTTAAATCAACACATAGTTGGTAAATCTCGAAGTAGGCGGAGATGTATGTACTTAGGCATGTATTTTCAATATCTACATTTTGTGTTCCAAAAGCACGAGAAAAAGTCGCAAGGTTATAATGTAGATACTCATAAAGCTGAGTTGTAAATGACTCCAATAGAAACTCGTTGTTTTCGTTTTCTTTCTCTTTTACAAAGTGTTCATAATATTCCCAGAAAACTCGATGCGTGCCGTGAAAGTATGCTTGTACATCATCTTTAACATTGGTTCTTGCCTTGATTTCACCTTTATCTTGAAGCTTTTGAAACTCGTACAATTCAGCATGGATTACAGGTAAGTCTTCTTTGGTTATGAAGCTCCATTTTGCGGTTGTAATTTTACGACCGTAAACACGCTCAAAGAAACTTTCTTGCTCAAGGTAAGTTTCAACAAGACGTTTGGACTCCTGTAGTTTATTCGACTTAGTTATTTGAGCTGAACGGTGGTTAGCTATTACCCAAGTTGCCAATGGAATAGACAGTGATGCAATTGCCAAAGGCAATTTCATTGTTGCCCAAATGTGGCTTAAAACACTCGAAAATGTCGTGCTAAAGTACAAGGCAATTCCAATACCTATAGCTGTAAGCATTGGTATCGTAATCGATAACAAAAACAGTGGTGTGGCGAATACGTCTTTATCTTTAGCTACAAATTTGTTGTACATGCTAGTTACGTTATTAGTTGATATACCGACGTTTTATACACAAAATACTTGTGGGAATAAAGGATTATGAGTTTAATGTACGGCTAACAATCTGTTTAAGAGTGATTCGCAACGCTTGGCATTTTTGCTATACGTTGCGTTTTGTGTTTAAGGTGGTATGCGGGAGCTTCAGTATTGCGTTGCTCACACCTTAACAGGGCGTTATATGCTTAATATGGATCTATTTGATGGGAAATAAAAAAGTAGTACTTGTTGCTAAGTCTAATTACAGTCCTGATTTTGATGAATTTCTCCTCAAAATATTGGCGGATGGTGCAAGGTTAATCTGTATTACAGGTGTAGACTGTTCTACTTGGGAAGATGTAATAGACGAATTGGCTGTTGGAGATGGTAGCCAAGTTTTTGATGTCACTACTACTTCTCATCCTAATGAGTCAGAATTGGAAGTTATCGAGTTTGCTCGCTCATTTCCTTTGGTAGAGAATTCGTTTGTTAAAATTGTGCGCATATAACCAAGCGTTCAATTGGACAGCCAACGCTTGGCAGCTTTGGTTCACAGTTTGGCATTAGTGTTTATATCGCAATGGTTTAAGTTTGTGGTGGCGTTGTCTGCCCATTAACGCGGCTACATGGATTCCCCCGGTTGTCAAACATCCGCTAAACTTATGTTGATGGGTTTTGGACTGCCGCTCTACATTCGGCCTACTTATCGACGATTCGCATACGTCGTGGCCCTGATGACTTTGCGCGACTGCGGTGCCTTATTCGTTAGATGACATCGAGTGTGTCCGCCGCATTAACAGGCTCTCCGCAAGTGGTCTTAACCTATCTCCATCATTAGCGTCTGCAATGACCCGGTGGGTTTAACTCTTTATGCTGCTTAAGTTTCTACTCAAGCAGCATAGTTTTCATATTCGGTTTGATTGTGTAAAAGCGACCATATAATTCGTGCGTTCTTTGCGGCAAGTGCCACTATCGCTCGATTCATTCCTCTGCGCTCCAGAACGCCTCGACACCACTGACTTAGCTTATCTTGCTTGTCACCAAGGTTGGCAATCACGGTCCTTGCGCCGTGAACTAATAGTGTTCGTAAGTATTTATCACCGTGTTTGGTTATCCGACCTAACCGAGGCTTTCCTCCTGTGGAATATTGCTTTGGTACTAAGCCTAGCCAAGCAGAGAAGTCGCGACTTTTATCAAATTGAGAGCCGTTACCTATTGAAGCGAGTATCGCTGTTGCGGTTTGTGGCCCAATACCTCGGACCTTCATCACTCGCTGGACATTAGTGCTGACCTTGGCAAAAGAATCGAAGACTTGTTCAGTATCGGCGATACGTTGGTTGAGTTCGCCAAGGTGATGATAAGCATCAGCTATCAATGTTCTTGCAAGGAGTGGCAGTTCATTTTCTGCACCTTCGAGCATTAAGGGAACCTGTTTCATCAATGAAGAACGACCAACAGGAATGATTAAGCCGAATTCCGAAAGCAGAGCACGCATGCGATTCATAAGCGCGGTGCGTTCACGAACCCAATGCTCTCTCATTCTATGTACAGATAGGATGGCTTGCTGTTCGGGGGATTTTACGGGCACAAAGCGAGTTGAGGGTCGCTGAACAGCTTCGCAAATAGCAACAGCATCATTAAGGTCGTTCTTTCCCTTAGTTCGATAAGGAATTACGTATTTAACAGCCATAATGTGGGCGTCATGACCCAGTTTATTGAGTGTTCTAGCCCAATAATGTGCACCACTACACGCTTCAACACCTATACGCATGAGTGGCATATTTGCTATTGTAGTCAATAGTTTAGAGCGTGTTACTGACTTATGAAGTATGACTTTACCATTTTGGTCTACGGCATGAAGGCTAAAGTGGTTTTTAGCTAGGTCGATACCGCAAAAATAAGAATAATCAGACATGGTGCCTCCGATGCATTTAAGTACCACATAAGTGTGGCAGATCCTCGGTAGGGGGGAATCCATGTCATTCGTTATGTTCTTTGGGCTAGGAAGGGATATGGAAACAGTTAAAATGCTAGATTTGGGGTTTTCTACTGCAGATGCAGAATATCCTGAAATCCATCAAGAAGAAGGCGATTTGAGAGCTGAGTTTAAAGATTGGCAGGAAAAAACGGTAAAGCTATATTTTGCCGATCACGTCGCATGCAAGTGGCAGATGGTATTTGATTTACTTGAGGGAGAGCGAGACGACAGCTGTTATGAAATATGCTCATCTCTTTGGCTCAAGCAACATGTCCATTCAGAAGCAATCGATAGCGGCGAAGGCTACAAGCACTTTCGGCTTAACTTTAATGAGTTAGGGCAACTTGATGTAATTGCGATAAACATTGTAGTACGAACTTAACAATCTGTTTGAGAGTGACTTGCAACGCTTGGCATTTTCACTATGCGTTGCGTTAGGTGTCATGGAGAAACATGTGGAAATAAAAGGTATTGGGGCTCTAATAAAGCGCGAGGGCTATTGGGAAATTGAGCCCATCAATTTAAACGGTGCAACTATTTATGTAGAGAAAGAACATGTCACCGACGAGGACATAGAAGCTGTTAAGCGAATACCTGCTTCATGGTTGGAAACAATTAAAGAATGTTACGGCTATATCGAAAAAAACCGAGAAAGCTATGGGATGGAAGCAAAAACGTTTTCAAATCCAAATGTGTTTTTAAATTCAACGCTTGAATGGGCTGTTTATTTTGATACCGAAAGTGAGTTGGAAGCGGTTGTTGGGATAGAGTTTTTGGGCAACAGACCAAATCAATTAGTCATTGGGGACTGAACACCTAACAAATTGTTCGAGAGTGATTCAGCACGCGTGGCATTTTTACCAAGCGTCAGGTTTTGTGGTTAAGGTGGTATACGGAAGCTTTGGCATTGCGTGCTTCAAACCTTAACAAGGCGTTAGGGCTTTTATTCACTGTGATGTTTAGGGAAGATTTGACAGAAATGAAATTTAGAGTGTCGATGGTCATAGGGACATTATTATTTATGTTCGGGTGTGCCTCGAATCAAGAAATATTGAATAAATCAATATCAAAGGCGATAAGTGAGTATGAAAGTAACAAAGATTACTACGTACACCCAGAACTGATTGACGAAGCGATTGAACTAAGTGTTTTACAGGGTCTGAATCTTGACGATGCAATCGATAAACGAGTCAAGATTGCAGTTACACCTGAAAAATGTATGAGAAATCAGAGTAGCCGAACATTCAAAAAAATCGTAGCTCATTGCCCTGATGGCTATAGTGTTTTAGTCGGAAGCCAAAGTCAGACCATACTAGAAGGGCATGTAAGAGAGTTTACTAAGCACTCTTTCAGAGAAAGTAATAGTAGTTGGTATGTGTCGTTTCAAACGCCGGCAGATGCGACTTTTGATATATGTCTATCTGCGATCTGTTTTGAGCTTGTCGACTAATGTCAAAACTATTACAAACGGTTACTTTTGACACGTGTCTGTGGACAGAGCACTAACAAAGCGTTGAAGAGGGACTTGGTACGCGTGGCACTTTCAATTTGCGTTGGGTTTAGTGGTTAAGGTGTTATGCGGTCACTTGTGTAGTGCGTGCGCGGCGTTATGTGTATTGGAGAAACCAGCTATGAGGCATGAACTTTGGATCGATCCGGATGGTCTAGATATTTTTTGTTTAAGTGGTAAGCACGGTGATGAAGCTCGAGCGTCGTTAGAGCCAAACTCAAAGTTGATTTGGACATGCGTTGCTGACAGCCACTTTGAAGCGATGACAAAATACTATAGGTTTCGCGCGTATGGAGTTTATGAAACGAATCATCCTGAACATGATAAAAAGTCATATAAAGAGCTGGGATTTGAGTGATGACACATAACAAATTGCTTAACAGGGACTCCTAACGCTTGACCACTTTCATTCAAATCAGCTTAAGCGTTTAGGGCACAATTTTTAAGTTGGGTGATATTGCGTTGCTCGCCCCTTAACGCGGCGTTAGTCGCTCGAGGAGGTTTCGTGGAAGAATTATCAGGTGGAAGAGAATCAGCAATATATCGAGATGGTGAAGTTGTCTATCGACCTCTCCAGCCGTGGAGTCCTACAATTCACGTTATTTTAAAACACCTCGAGCGAGAAAATGTAGCTGAATGTCCAAGATTTCTTGGTGTTAACCAAGAACAGGAGGTTCTAAGTTTTGTTGCTGGTAATACTTATAACTACCCACTAGTCGGTGCAATTGCTACTGCGGATACACTCATATCAGCAGGTAAACTATTGCGTAAAATACATGACGCAACTGTGCCACTTTTGGATCAAGTTGATGTCAATGCGCATAAGTGGATGCTAGAGCCAAGAGAGCCTTTTGAAGTTATCTGTCATGGTGACTTTACACCATACAATGTTGCTCTATCTGAGAACGCAGTTGTAGGTGTATTTGACTTTGATACTGCGCACCCTGCGCCAAGAATATGGGATTTAGCATATTCAGTTTATTGCTGGTCGCCTTTCAAAACTGACAGCAATGATAAGTTAGGCACAATCTCTGAGCAGGTAACTAGAGCTAAGTTGTTCTGTGATAGTTACGATGCAACTACGTCTGAAAGAAATCGACTAGCGGACGCAATGATTGAGCGATTACAGGCTTTAGTTTTGTTCATGCGCAGTGAAGCTGAAAATGGTAATGAAACCTTTGCTAAAAACATAGAGCAAGGTCATCTTCAAGCCTATCTAAATGACATAGAATATGTCACTGAAAATAAAGAAAAAATTCAGTGTGCACTGTGCAACTAACAAGCATTTAAGAGTGATTCCCCACGCTTGGCATTTTTGGTTTGGATTTAGTTCAGTGTTTACGGTGTCCAATTTTAGTGTTGAGGTAGCGCGCTCACGCCTTAATTGGGCGTTATGTACTTGGAGAAAAATATGGATTTTCTCGTAGGTGTAGACCTTCAGGATTCATTTGTTCTGGGTTGGCACTATAATGATCAAACTCTTGAAATTGAACTAGAGCTTAGCATATGGCCTGCGTCTAAATATTATGAAGCTCCCAAAATAGGTGAACATACTTGCTATCGTTTGGGGGCTCTTCTTTTTGAGGGCGTTTTGAGTATTAATGGGCTCTTGAATCAAAATGATATACAGCCGACCATAGACCTTGACGGTTCAAAAGACTACGGAAACATCGACTACTTTGAAAAGAACCAATCATATTTTAAGGTTGTAGGTGGCTTTGGGAACATAGAATTTGAAAGCGCAGGTGTTCATTTTAAACTACGTACATAACATTCTGTTTAAGAGGGGCTCACAACGCGTGGCATTTTTACTATGCGTTGATTTTAGTGTTTAAGGTAGAATATGGCGGCTTTTGTATTGCGTTGCCCACTTCTTAACAGGGCGTTATATTCATCGGGAAAACTGGAGGTAAATAATGATGAACATACAACTAGAAAAACCAGTCTTCTATCGTAATGAGTTTGCTTTGAGGTTTGAGTTAGGCCCTGATGACGTCGACATATGGTTGGATGACGACCGAACAAATTATAATGAACAGTATTTTGAAATTGCGATGAGTAGAGCGCTTAGTATCTATGAAGAAGCATTTAAACCTTCAGATAAGATCAAAGTCTGTTATCAAATTTTTTCTGATGGACGGAAGAAAATTAGAAAAAGTGACTACTTCTTTAAGCTATTCAAGCCTCTGTGTGGTAAAGCTATAGAGTTTTCGGAGCATCGAGATATTTATACCGAAGATCTAGAGTTCAAAAGACACTGCTGGAAAAGAGTGACCATTTCAGGTGTAGACGTGTCAGAGTTAAATATAAAACCGATCATTCAGGCTTGTATTGACGGGGACTTTGGTGATCGTGGTCCAACCCTAGCAGGGCAACTGTTTATAATTAATAGTGATAAAGAACTGGTGTATCACCTCTATGATGATCGAGGTCTAGATGTTGCCGCCAGCAGTCAATGGGCTCTAGAAGGCCTCTATCAAAATCAAAACCAGTTGTTACTCGATTACGATAAGCAATATATGGATAGTTTGTTCAAATGAATATAACAGACTGTTTCTCAACGCGTGGAATTTTCACTATGCGTTGGATTTAGTGTTTAGGGTGGTAGTATGCGGGAGGCAGCTTTGGTATTGCGTTGCTCACCCCTTAACAGGGTGTTATGTTGTTTGGGGCTAACAATGAAATATTGGTTACTACTATTGGTATCAATTCTACATTCAGGTTTAAGTTTTTCGGGTGACGAAGTGAAGAGTAATCCAGTTTTATCCACTGACCTTGCATGGCAGAAGACTATTACAGAAGCTAAAGCGAGCATTGGATCCTTTCGCGAACTATTGTCTATCCATGAGCTTGCATCTAGTTTTGCTCTTGTAAAAGTATACTTCCCAGAACAAGGTGCTTACTTATGGTTCATGGTGGTAGATGTAGACTCAAATTCTTTCGTGGTTCAAGCTTTTGAAACACTCCCTC
The DNA here is from genome assembly GCF_059834255.1 of Vibrio sp. R11-SG3-ISO9. NCBI lineage: Bacteria > Pseudomonadati > Pseudomonadota > Gammaproteobacteria > Vibrionales > Vibrionaceae > Vibrio > Vibrio sp. R11-SG3-ISO9. Next base: position 41,274 of record NZ_JCBDGU010000057.1, on the reverse strand, counting down.
AGTTAGATCATATTGTCGTTGGTGAAGCATACTTAGTTTCAGATGAAGATATCGTAGATTGGTCTCTGAATAACAGTGGTTCAATGTATGGTGGATTTTCAATGCGTTACATCAGAGGCCAAAAAACAAAAGACGAACAAGATAAATATGACCAGTATGTAGGCGTAAAAGAATGGATGCCTCTGCCTTGAGTCCACAACAAATTGCTCAAGAGTGATTCGCAACGCGTGGCACTTTCACTATGCGTTTCGTTTGGTGTTTAAGGTGGTATGCGGCGGCTTAGGTATTGCGTTGATCACACCTTAACAGGGCGTTATGTGATTCATGAGAACAGCGAAAGGAATAGGAATTTATGTACAAAGTTGGCGTCGTTATATTTGATGATTTCACAGATGTAGACTTTTTTCTTATGTATGACTTGCTTGGTAGGACAACCAATAGTTGGACGGTCAGCATACTGGGAACTAAACCTGAACATCATTCCCACCTTGGTATGAAAGTTACAACAGACGGGCATATTTCAGAGGTGACGAACCAAGACGTTGTTCTTATCACTAGTGGCAAACGTGGTATTCCAGCAGCGATGAAAGATGCTGAATTTATGTCGGCGTTGAGCCTTGACCCAAACAAACAGCTAATTGGCTCGATATGTGCGGGTTCATTCATCCTTCATGAGCTCGGTTTACTAAAAGGTAAGCCATTAACAACCAATCCAGATGCTAAAGGTGTTCTACAAAAGATGGGAGGAGACGTTAAGGATCTGCCTTTAGTTGTAGAAGATAATATAGCCACTGCAGGAGGCTGCCTTTCACTGGTGTATCTCATTGGTTGGGTGGCAGAGCGACTGTTTGACTCAAATAAACGAAAAGCTATCCAGAATCAATTAATTCCAGCCGGGCAGTTAGAACTTTTTGAGGAGCTCATTAGCACAACTATTCAGTCAGCAGAGTTGAAAAATTTGCATAACAAAGCGATTAAGAGTGATTCGTAGCGCTTGTCATTTTTAATTTGCGTTGGTTTTGGTGTTTAAGGTGCAATGCAGAAACTTCAGCATTGTGTTACTCACACCTTAACGCGGCGTTATATGTAATACCACACAAAGGAATGAAGTACCTATGGAGTTAACAGTAGACGCAGATAATTTTATGCTTCAACAGGAAGTATTTACTGGTGAGATGATTGCACGTATTGCCGAACATTTGGAAAGAGCTGGTATTAAGGGAGCATTGCTAAAAGAACTAACTGGTAATATTTCTTTTGAAGTTGCAAGTATGATCGACAGTTCTTCAAGCATTAGTTTTGATGGTGATGAAGCACATCCTTACTTGGCGTTTCTGAGTGGTGAAAGTGATAATGAGTTAGTTCATTTGGGAGGTAATTCCACGTGCCATGAAATGGTGCATGGTATTTTAAATGCAATGTTTGAAGATAGCATATAACAAACTGTTCAAGAGGGGCTCCCCACGCTTGGCATTTTTGGTTCGGGTCAAGTTCAGTGTTGACTGAGTTTAAATTGCGTGTAGTGGTAGCGTTGCTCACCCCTTGAATGCGACGTTATGTTCTATGTAGTAAGAATGGAAAATAATTCGGATTGGAAACTGAGACTTAGATATGGAAAGGATCAGACTCCCTACACTCATTTCACTGTGTTAGCGGATGGTACAGTCGTCGACAATTCACATGGCTTCGACTGTCCTATTGGTCCTGCTTTTATGGCAATTAAAGTTTGGGCACTGGATTCCGATCAAGCTTGTGACATGTTAAACGTTATTGGTGAACAAGTAGGATTTCATGGTAAAGGAAAAGTTGAGATATATAAGACAGAGCCTGAAGAACCACCAAAGGAAAATCCTTTTGGCTATGACATAAACTTTACGCCTTACAGAGAATAGATTCGAATATAACAACTGTTTAAGAGTGATTCGTAACGCTAGGTGGTTGCGTTTCGCTCAAGTATAGCTAAGCGTCGCTCACACCATAATACGGCGTTATGAATGGAAACTAAGAATAAATGATACGTAATTTTTACAGTTGTGATAAAGAAGTCGATAAAAATAGCCATGGCGGTGAAGGCTCAATTGATATCTACCGAGCATTTAGACGCAAAGATTTTTCAGGAGCTTGGGATTTTGCCATTAGAGTTGTAATGCCACCGGGAAGCTCCATGGGAGAGCATACTCATGGTGATGATGAAGAAATGTATATTATTTTAAAAGGTGAAGGGACCATGACTATTGAGGGAAAGCCTAGAAAGGTGATTTCTGGAGATATGATTGTGAATAAACCTCACGGTACACATGGCTTAGTGAATACGTCTGACTCAGAAATCGAATTACTCATTATCCAAGCAAGTACGAAGTAAATCACCATAACAAATCGCTTAACAGGTTGGGACTCCTAACGCTTGGCCATTTTTATCCAAATCTGAGTCAGTGTTTAGGGCACAGGTTTTAAGTTGGGTGGAAGCATTGTTCACCCCTTAATGCAGCGTTAGAACTTTAGGAGGCAGCATTCAGTTTATATCATTTATAGCCCCGTTGGTTTTTGTATCGATTCTCGTGTTTAAGGCAAGATTTTCGGTATATCACAATACTCTCGACAATGGTGCTTTCACTTATGTTTCAGCTTTCCTAGCCGTTACTTTAACTGCTTTTTTATATATCTATAAAATAAAAAAAGACAAACGTGCCGAAAACATAATTGTGGAACATAGACAATATGGAAAACCCCTAGTTAGTAACTCGCTCATGGCCATTTGGGTCATTCCACTGTTTATTTTTATAAGAATCGGCATGTCAATTTCTAACGAAAATTATATGAGTGACGAAGTAGTAAAAATCAATTATACGGTTACTTGTAAAGGTGAGCGTTCAGTTAAAAGTGGAACAGTAAAGTACCTCTGTATAAACGACGGCGAAAGAGATCTTACATATGATTTACACAACATAGGATCTCATTATTTTTCAGTTGGAGACGAAATTTTTGCCACTGCACGAAGAGGTTATTGGGGGTATTTAGTTATTCAAGAGCTTCATAAAAAGAATCCCAGGAAGCCTAAGAAAACTCAGAAAGAATTAGATATACAAACAGCCATTTGTGAGGGACTGTCTTCATTAGAATGTGCCTTGTACTTTTCGCCCTAGAAGAAAGGCGTTAAATTATAGTTTTTGGATATCAAATTCTAACAAGCAATCTAAGCAGACTGTCAACGCGTGGCATTTTTATTATGCTGCGGTTTTAGTAGTTAAGATGGTATGCGGAGGCATTGGCATAGCGTGCCTCACACCTAAACAAGGACTTATGTTCTGAGGAGAAATTATGATTTATACGACAACGGAAACTGTTCCTGGCAAGGAAATTGAGGCTGTATTAGGTATCGTCAATGGCAACGTGGTTCAGTCTAAACATGTTGGTCGAGATATCATGGCTGGTTTAAAAGGTATTGTAGGCGGCGAACTCAAAGGCTATACCGAGATGTTGATGGAAGCGCGAAATATAGCGGTAGAGCGATTGATAGAAGATGCACAAAAGTTAAATGCTGATGCAATAGTGGGAATACGATTCACAACTAGCTCAGTTACTGATGGGGCATCAGAAATATTAGTGTTTGGCACAGCTGTAAAACTACAAAAATAACAAGTATTTAAGAGTGATTTGAAGCGCTTGGCTTTAGGTTAATTAGTGGATTATAGAGAGTAATATGAAGAGTAGCGTTAAATTTTTAACAGCGTTATATATTATATCACTGCCAGTGATGGCTGATGCGGTTTTGGTTGATGAACATAAACCGAATACGACAACTGTCACTAGTGAGACTAAAGAAAGTCAAATGTATATTAGTTTTGATGGAAATCTGGATAGTCTTCCTATCGATGTAAGAGCACAGTTCCCAAGCATTATCGATACTAAAGAAATAAGTAGTGAAGAAACTAAGGTTGTAATAAGTGACGAAAATGCCCAGTGGATGTTTCGTACGATATTTACCCAATTTGAGAGGTATCAAAAAATTAATGGTGAGTATATAGCATTAGAAATTCCGAGTGATATGGACATGGTTGGTATCTCTGTTGAAGGGACTCTTTCTAAGAATGGTGCCTATTCTGATGTCGTGGTTCAAACACCTCAGTCGAATGAGCTAATAGAAGATTCGATAAAGAGAATGCTTGAACTTCCTAATAAGGAACTTTCGATTTACCACAAAAAGTATGAGCTAGGAAGTGTGTATCCATTTGAAGCTACGATGGACGTGCCATTACATCCTGAAATGAAGGTTTCTATGGTTGTTGATGGAACTCGAAAGTTGGTCAAGATTAAAGATGGTACAGCATTTATCGAATCTACCGCGAGCGGGGATATGGAAGTTAAGCTTGATAAACTTAAAATGGCTATCAATATGACTATTAATAGTCAGTTTGAGTACGATTTAGATCGTGAGCTAGTGTTTTCAGAAACGACTGAGAGTGTTATGTCATTATCTTATCCGGCTTATGAAGGGTTTGTAACGTCAATAGCTACTATCAATAGTAGCGTGGATAGGCGTAGATATTAGCCTAGTAGTAAATTAGAGTGAACCACGACGTGTGGTACTCTCTGTTTGAATCACTTTCAGTGCTTACGGCCCAATATTTTGGGTAGATGGTAACGTTGCTAGGTATTTAAAAAAGGGGGTTAACGCCTGGAAAAATATGGAACTAAATTGTCTAATTGATTCTGAGTTACTCTCGCTGAATCAGAGTTTTGATGATGCCTATATTGAAATGCTATTCCTTTTGGAGTCCGAACAGAAGGTCAAACTCTTTGTCAGTAATATGCAAGGTCAAGCGATAACGGTTCGTTTTAAGGGAATGCAGTTATCTGCTAGAAAGACGACTTTAAGCGGCATTCCGACATTAGGTGAAGTTGAAGGAGTGTCTTATTTACAAGGCATCCTTTCTATAGAAGGCGATTTTGGGGTAATTGAAGTAGAAGGCCATGATATTGTCTTTAAATCCGCTTTGTCACAAATTACTTAAGGTTGATATCTGGCGCGTGGCATTTTAATCATACGTTGTTTTTAGTGTTGAAGGCGACTGAAGCGGAACCGGTAATGCGTTACTCATACCTTAACAGAACGTTACAAGTACAATGGAGTTTCAGTGGTTGTATATTTAGATTCAATAAAAGTTTCGCCTAGAAGAGATCTGTTAAAAGTTATAGATGAATACTCCATGTCATCCGATAGTGTCAGTTTAACTGATGATATTCGCTTCAAACTAGTAGAACTATTGCCATTGAGTTCGGTGCCTGAAGATGGTTTCACTACACACGATATTGCTCTCGCTGTTCGTGTGCCATTTCATAGAAGAGGTTCGTTATTGTTTGGCTTCGGAGCAATCTTAGGTTGGCGCCCTCTAGTGACAATAGAGTTTGATGTTATTTCTTTGGTTAGTGGTGAGACAATTGAAACATTGCGTTCAACAAACAAGCTTAGTTGGAGCAGGTATATTAGAGGTCTACTACATTTTAACTCAATCCTTCATATTAGACCTGAGTTTGGTTTTGCAGATCTTGAACCACTTATAGAACAGTCCGTATTGAGCCTTTTGAGGGAGATTCAAACTAAGTACTCATAAAAATTGTTTAAGGTTGATTTGTAACACTTGGCATTTTCACTATGCGCTAGTTTTGGTGACTAAGATAGTAAGCGGAAGCTTCGGTATTACGTTGCTCACATATATGGTCTCCCTCAGTTGTCAAACATCCGCTAAACTTATGTTGATGGGTTTTGGATTGCCGCTCTACATTCGGCCTACTTATCGACGATTCGCATACGTTGTGGCCCTGATGACTTTGCGCGACTGCGGTGCCTCATTCGTTAGATGACATCTCGTGTATCCGCCGCATTAACAGGCTCTCCGCAAGTGGTCTTGACCTATCTCCATCATTAGCGTCTGCAATGACCCGGTGGGTTTAACTCTTTCTGCTGCTTAAGTTTCTACTCAAGCAGCGTAGTTTTCATATTCGGTTTGATTGTGTAAAAGCGACCATATAATTCGTGCGCTCTTCGCGGCAAGTGCCACTATCGCTCGATTCATTCCTCTGCGCTCCAGAACGCCTCGACACCACTGACTTAGCTTATCTTGCTTGTCGCCAAGGTTGGCAATCACGGTCCTTGCCCCGTGAACTAATAGTGTTCGCAAATATTTGTCGCCGTGTTTGGTTATCCGGCCTAAACGAGGCTTTCCTCCAGTGGAATATTGCTTTGGTACTAAGCCTAGCCAAGCAGAGAAGTCGCGACTTTTATCAAATTGAGAGCCGTTACCTATTGAAGCGAGTATTGCTGTTGCGGTTTGTGGCCCAATACCTCGAACCTTCATCACTCGCTGGACATTAGTGTTTACCTTGGCAAAAGAATCGAAGACTTGTTCAGTATCGGCGATACGTTGGTTGAGTTCGCCAAGGTGATGATAAGCATCAGCTATCAATGTTCTTGCAGGGAGTGGCAGTTCATTTTCTGCACCTTCGAGCATTAAGGGAACCTGTTTCATCAATGAAGAACGACCAACAGGAATGATTAATCCGAATTCCGAAAGCAGAGCACGCATGCGATTCATAAGCGCGGTGCGTTCACGAACCTAATGCTCTCTCATTCTATGTACAGATAGGATGGCTTGCTGTTCGGGGGATTTTACGGGCACAAAGCGAGTTGAGGGTCGCTGAACAGCTTCGCAAATAGCAACAGCATCATTAAGGTCGTTCTTTCCCTTAGTTCGATAAGGAATTACGTATTTAACAGCCATAATGCGGGCGTCATGACCCAGTTTATTGAGTGTTCTGGCCCAATAATGTGCACTACCACACGCTTCAACGCCTATACGCATGAGTGGCATATTTGCTATTGTAGTCAATAGTTTAGAGCGTGTTACTGACTTATGAAGTATGACTTTACCATTTTGGTCTACGGCATGAAGGCTAAAGTAGTTTTTAGCTAGGTCGATACCGCAAAAATAAGAATAATCAGACATGGTGCCTCCGATGCATTTAAGTACCACATAAGTGTGTCAGATCCTCGGTAGGGGGGGAATCCATGTCATTCGTTAGGCGTCGGAGAGAGTGCTCTATGTGGGGAGAACTTCACGAAGAAAAAGAAATAAATATTGCGTTGCCTGAACCAATGGGAGCAGGCAAAGGCAATCGTTTGTTTCGTGAGCTAGGAGCGAAGCTTCACTACGATGTATATGATTTTTCCGCTGCTAGTTCCGAAAATTGGCAGTCGGAATCTTTGCTTCACGTTAAGCTCAAATTCAATGACAAAGAAGTAGACGCTCAGGAAAACTTTAACCTTATTTCTCTTGTCTACCCGTTCGCAGTTCGTCCCAGTTCAGATCAACAGAAAGCTCTAAATCTCATCAGTAAAGTTATTGCTAAGTTTAATGGCAATGCTACTTACCAAAATCAAGAGTTTTCAGTTTCCACTGTTCAAAGCGACTGGGATTTATGTAACGATTTTCTACTTAAAGAGTGGGGCGAAGAGCCTGGTAGCAAATCGCTGGCAATCATGATCCAGGAGAATTATGCCTAACAAGGCCATCATAGGGACATTGTTTACTCCGCGGCACTTTGGTGTGGCTGCGCCACTTTACACCAAAGCACTACTCCATAAACAATGCCCCATATGGCGGCGTTGCGTGCTAGCGTATTTAAATATCGAGAGATTTATGGATTATGAACTACCAAAAGCGATGGTACTGAAAACAATAGACGGTGGACATGTGGGTTTCATGTTGTTAGCTCCCAATTCAGGCGAATCAGGAGAGTGTGTTTTCAGTTTGTCTGCGTCATCTTTAGAGGCAATCGATAGCAATTTAGGGCTCGTTCTATCTGAGCTTAAAGTTTCTGGCGAGCATAAATACGTAGTGGAAACCATAAAAGATGGGTACTTAATTAATATTGCACCAATAGGTCTACCTAATGTTCAAATTCAGCTTAATCATCAGTTATCCGGAGATATAGTTACTGATATTGAAGGCCGAGTCGCTTGTATTGGAACAGCTGAAGTGGTGGGGCAACGCGCACAACAAGCAATTTAAGAGGGATGCTCAACGCCTGGCACTTTTGCTTCTACTTCAAATTTAGTGTTTACGGTTTAGTGTGTTAGGTTGGGTGGTGGCGTTGTTCACCCCTTAATTGGGCGTTATACCGCAATCAATCGTCTAACCTTTTCATGGCTTTACGGTAAACATCGCTACGTTCGCGTTTTCCAACTGCTAAGACGGTTACAATGATGACATCGTCTTCAACTTTGTAGACGAGACGGTAGCCCGATTGACGTAACTTAATTTTATACATGTTGTCAGCTCCAGAAAGCTTTGAAGCCGGAACGTGCGGGTTATCTAAGCGCTCGATTAGCTTTTTCTTAAATTGTTGTCGTAGAGTAGAGCCAAGCTTTTTCCACTCTTTGAGTGCACTCTTTTTAAAGTCGAGTTTATAGGTCATCAATATTTACCGAAATGCTCTCTTCAGATTCACGCTCTTTAGCGATAGCTAGTAGTTCAAGATCTTCGAGTCTGTCCATCATCATTTCGTACGCTTCGGCAGGCACGCAATAAAATGCTGGTTCATTTCGGTTTAATACAGCAACAGGTTCGCCGTAAGCACTAGTTGCAACTTTCATAGGGTTAGCTTTCAACTCAGTAATGCTTGCAGCAACATCGGCTAAAATTCTAGTGGTCATATAATCGGTCTCTTAAGTGGTCTTTATTTTGGTCATTTTAGCCTCTAGCAAGCGGTATAACAAGTTGCTTAAGAGTGATTCGCAACGCGTGGCATTTTTACTATGCGTCGGTTTATGTGTTTAAGGTATTATGCGGAGGCTAAGGTATTGCGTTGCTCATCCCTTTATAGAATCTGGTGCATCTCGAATTAAGCATTTCCATCATTTTTCCAATACAGGCAACTATCGTTACTTCCCTTGGTTACTGGGGCCACTTAGTTACGATTTGTCTTCTCTACAATAAAATCGATGAGCAGTCGTACTTGCGATGGCAAATACTCTCGAGATGAGTAGTAAAGCCACACGGGGATTGGTTCTCCCCAGCACTCTTCAAGTAGGGGGGTTACTTTTCCTTGTTTGATGGCTTCTTCAAACATCCAGTTCCCTAAACAAGCGATACCGGCACCCATAATCACGGCTTCTTTTGCGGCCGAGAAGTTGTTAACGACGAGATTACCTTGAGGTTCATGAAGCATGGCATGATCATCGATCTTTAAGCGCCACTTGTGCATTTTTCCCGTCGTGATTGAACGAACCGGTATGCATTTATGATTCTTTAAATCGTCTAGAGAACGAGGGGCACCAAATTGTTGGATGTAATCATTGGAAGCATAAAGCCCGATCTCAGTTTGTAGAATGGGCCTTCCTATTAAGCGTGAGTCTTCGTTGATCGATACGCCGACGCCAAGGTCAAAACCTTCTTCAACTAAGCTTACGTTCTTATCATCAAAGCTTAAATCGCAAACCACATCTGGGTACAGGTTCATAAAGTCTATGATGATAGGCAGTATGATGTCTTGACCGATCGAACTCGCAGGTAGGTTAACTTTGATCTTTCCTGATATGTGGGAAGGGTCATCGGTGAGTTGGCTGATAACATTTTGAATCGAACTTACAGAGGGAGACAGGCTGGCGTAAAGCTGCTCGCCCGCTGGGGTTAGGCTCAAAGAGTGAGAAGAACGCAGAAACAGTTTGGTTTGCCACTCTTGCTCTAACTTGCCAATGGCTTTACTCACTGCAGGTGCAGATATACCAAGCTCTCTCGCAGCCTTTGCAAAGCTTCCGAGCTTAGCGACTTGTATGAAGACTGGCAGCTGTGTAGGAATCGATTTCATTAACTTTTGGTTATTTATAAAGTAATTAATGTCAGGCTACAGGTTATGATAAAACTCGTCAATAATGGACTTAATCATGCAACAGAGTCCATTTAACCTACCTTAAAGTGCGACTCTTTAATTCACCGGTTATTGATAGGGCACGTCATCACTATGTTAAAACAACTTACCACACTAATTTTTAGTTTTCTGATCGCAGTATCAGCCGCTCACGCCAATAATGACCTCAACACACTCAGTACAACTTATGATGCAAAAGCACGTTATGAGATGAGCGATAATGATGTTAAAAGTTTTGTTTATCAGTGGTTTGCTGCATTTGACCATCAGCGAGAGTCAGGTTACTTCGTCAATCGCATTGCACAACCAGTAAACATGCAATACCCGGGAACGCCTATTAATTCTGTAGAAGCATTCTTAGCTTGGTATCAAGGTGTGACAGATAACATCATTTGGAACAGTCACGATATCGTTAGTATGGATGTGCAAGGCGACCAAGCATCTGGTTGGACGGTTTCTTATGACGTTCGTTGGCAAGCAACGTCAAAAACTAAAGAGAAGTTCGACATGATGGTTCATCAAGAGCTTGAAGTTATTCGTGTTGGCGACGCTTTAAAACTGGCTAAGCTAGAAGCGACAGTCGTCGAGTAAGGAGACTATTATGAAAAAGATAGCGGTTCTTTTTTCTGTATTTGCCGTTGCAATGGGGGCGGCATTTCAGGTGTTCTGCGCTGATACGATTCATCTTGCTGCTTACCATGGTAATGAAGCTAAAGTAATTGAGCTGTTGAAAACCAATCCAGATCCCGATGCGCGAGATTCTTACGGCGGCACAGCACTGCACGCAGCAATGTTCCAAGATAACACTCGAATCGTTGAGCTTCTGATTGATGCTGGATTTGACGTCAATGCAGTCGGTCCAAGAAACGGCTACACCCCTTTGCACGATGCGGTGTGGGGGAACAACCTGCCAGCATTGAAAATCTTAGTGGCGAATGGCGGTGATATTACGATTGAAGGTCTGGATGGCAATACGCCACTTGAGAAGGCCATCGACGAGAATAAATCCGATATCGTTGCTTACTTAAAGAGTATTGAGAAGTAGGTTGGTGATGACAATGGAATGTAAAACGTCAGAATATGACAGGCTCATCCAACATTTTAGTGAGCGCAAGTTTACCAAGAATGACATCAAGAGCTTTGTTCATCGTGTATTTTCTATGTATGAACGAGCGACAGTTGGCAAAGACCGCGTGCCCGCTGAAGCTTTTGCGCTACTCGTTGATGAGCATGTCCATGTTGATTTTCCTGACTACAAAATCTGCTCTCGTCAGGAGTTTTTAGAGTGGCACCGCTGGATTCATGAACGATTGCTGTCGGATGATCATGACATCAAAAGCATAGAGGTTTCTTACCTGGCTAATGGCAAATACAAAGCTTGCTTTGACGTTCGTTGGAGAGGGGCGTTTAAAGATGGTTCTTTTACTGACGTGCTTGTCGAGCAGCAGTGGATCATGTACGAAACCGAAGAGTACACTCACCCGACCATCGAGCATTACACGGCAGTTGTTAAAGATTGATGATGCATTGCTCCACCAAGTTTAGTGAGTAAGTGGCTGGAAACCTTAATGATCTTTTAGTATTCCTAATAGAACCATTAAACGCATAGAAATGCATTAATGCGCTCAAACTCTTTTAACGCTATGGCATCAGCCGCTATTTCAACGGTGGCTGACTCCAAAGCATGCCACTCAATACCTTCTGCTTCATGGGCTTGAATCTCACCATCCCAGTTAGCGACGATAAAATAGTGTATGAGCTGCAGTTCTTGTGTGGGGTGGTAGAGCGAACATAAATATTGGTAGTTGATCGGCGTGACATCAAGTTCCTCTTTCACTTCTCGCATCAAAGCTTGCACTTGGGTCTCACCATCTTCGATATGGCCTCCGGGAATAGTGATTAAGCCCGGATCGGTCTCTTTGTCCTTTCTTCGTTTCTCTAACAGTATTTTGTTCCCATCTAACATAATGAAAGAGATACATTCGTGGGTTTTCAAAGTCACAATTCCTTCTGGGTGCTAACGTAATTTTCGGTGCAGTTGCTAAGTTATGACGTGCTGTTCTTGATCATCTCTAAGCAACTCAAGGATGACCTCATCTGGAGTGGCTACTCGAGTTAGTAAGTGGGTTATACCAGGGTCTTCAATCGCTTCTAACGCGTAAACGGATTTTCCAAGGCCTAAGGCATAGCCAATGTCCATAGCGACGCTCTTTCCTACGTAACCATCAAAGTTAAGGATGTAAGTAATGTCTGCCTCTCGAATACGCTGTAAACAAACGTCAATACCATTACTTTGGAGAGGGTCAGAGATAGTTGTTTTAATACCAGCATCAGCCAATATTTTATGGATAGCTTGCATCTTCTCTAGGTTTTTAAAGCTGCCAGCGATATAGATGGATTTGCTCATTTTATTTCTCTCACTCGTAAAACGCCTTTATCGGAGTAATAGCGTTTTGGTTTGTTTTATAGCAGTTAAGCTCTATTTCTGCGCTTGGCTTCTTTTTGATATGAAGATTCGGAGTACAGCCAAATTCCCCAAAACGCAAAGAACATGCCGATCGTATAGAAGATGTAGTTAGGCGCATTCTCAGAGAGGAACTGGCTAAGACTGTGAGCGTCTGAAGATGGGTAAAACAGCGCCACATTCAAGGCGGAATATACGAAACCTGCTGTCAAAGTCGATTGTAACAACCACTTTAAGCATCCTTTCTCTCGCAACTTTCCCCAACTATCAAACTTTTTACTGTTCATTTTGAATTCCTTTGATGGCCATTACTTCCACAACGCAAAGCAAGTTAGAATGCCACGTGTATCGAATCTATTTCAAACAATATCTATGTGTCTAGGGAAAACAATGCAGTTCCTTTTTACATAACACTAGTTTGAGGTCTCAGTCCATTAGCTTATTACTTACATCTGTCATAGGTGATCTGAACGTTTGTTATTGGTTTAGTCCCATTAGCGGTAACGTCAATCGAAATCCACTTACCTTCTGCTAGCCAAGACCTTAATCCCACGCTACTACATATTTTTTTAGGTAACGATTTCTGAGAGTTTCGGGCCATCATAGCCTTGCTCTTATCATTTAGGTCTACGTTCGAAATATTAACCCGTAGAGCAATGATGTTGTCTTCGATTCTTAAGGATCTAACTCTTACTTTCTTATCCTCTTCAAACAAAAGTTCTTGGAATTGCGTCTTCAGTTCTTCTATCTGTTGCTTTTCTTTATAGCGTGGGTAGTACTCATTACCGACTATGATGACAGGTAATAAGAATAATAAAATCAATCTCAAATTACGCATTTATACCTCATGCTTGTACCGCCTAGTAGAGTAGCGGACGGTATTACTACTTAGCTAAACAATTGATAATGCCAAGCGCTGTGAATCTCGTTTAGGTCTCGTGATGTTAAAGGTATTGAGGAACTTTTCTTTTGAATATCTCTATTAATTCGGGGTCCATGTATTTGTATATGTCAGGTATACCCAAGCAAATGACGCGTTGTTTGTTTACCTGAATGCGAAACTTCTTCGTAAGTTTATTTTTATGGGATTGTTCCATAACAAAGATAATATCGGCCCACTCAATATCTTCGACGCTTACTAGAACTTGAGCATCATTGCTAATGCCAGCAGATCTTGCTTCAACATCAGGTAGATCAGAAAAAACAACTTCGCCTGTAGGACTACGTAATTTATTACGACTGCATATAAATAGAACATTCATTGGTCAATTTCTCTAAATCACATCATTGTGACTGGAATGAAGCGTCACTAGTCGAATCGTACTAATTTTATGTAGATAGGACAATGAGTTAGGACTATAAATGGGCTTGGGGGATAAAAAATGCAGAAACATTCTGCATCTTTATTAGAGGTTTTTGTTGGCTAGGCAGTGTGAGTTTTTAATTAGAATCAAATGCTCTAAATCGGAATAGCACAATACCAGCCGTCAGCATGCCTGCACAGCTCAGTAGAATGGCATGAGTTGAACCAAAATGTTGCCACGTTAGGCCAATCACATAGGCACTAGCAGCTGAGAAAAGGGCAATCGCAAAGTAGAGGAAACCGTAGGCTGAGCCTTTGTCTTCAGCGTATTGACCGATGTAAGTGCGTATCGCGATGAGCATAATGAGTTCATGAATACCGAACAACAGAAAAGAGACCAAGTAAGCTGTGAAGCTAGGCAGGAGCAGCAAGGCGCTTGCTGAAATGCCGAGTAAATAACCAAGGCCCATCTGCAGTCGTATTGGTCGTTTATCGATGAACCTTCCGATCTTTTTACTTACTAGCATTTGAGTGGCTTTTACTACGATAAGAATCAAGAGAATCGTAGGGAGGTCCAAACCAAACTCTTTTCCTAAAAGCAGGTAAAAAGCCTCGTTAAACATGAACAGAGTGATGATGACGAAGCCTGCGATCACCCCACGAACTTTAGGTTCAAGATAGAACGACAGTGTTGGTTTCTTTTTGGCTTTACCGCCGCGTATCTCTTTGACAAATATCGCGAGAACTAAAATCGACAACAAGCCAGGAATCGCACTCGCCAAGAACATGGAACGAAATACAGATTCAGACATACCAAAATAGGCGATGACACTGAGCAATATGACTAGCCCCAATACTTCGCCCATTTTCTCAATGGTTTTATGCAATCCTAGGCTTGCGCCCATTTTGTCTGATTGAGCGGATAAGGAGATGAGTTTGTCTTTAGGAGCGGAACGGACGGCTTTACCCAATCGCTCTCCTGCACGAACACCAGCAACACCAACCCAGCTCTCAGTCAATCCAAGTAAGGGCTTTGCTATCGCAGACAACCCGTAACCAAGGATAAGAAACTGTTTGTTGCTGTCCATCTTGTCGCTGGCAATCCCGCCTACAAACCGAAGCAAGTAAGATACGATTGTTGTTACGGCGAGAACAATGCCCAGTTTATCGACACCTTGATCTAATACGATAACAATAAAAAAGGGTAATAGGGGCATAACCAGAGAACTGGCCATATCGGTGAAAAAGCTCACCATCCCCATCCCAAATATATTTGAGTGTTCTCGACTCACGCTTCGGCCTTCGGTAATAACTTAATCATGAATGTTCCTTCCTCATGTTGTTGCTGTTGTCAGAGTTGATCTCTGGACTGCTCAGGACAGTACGAAGGTCGGCTATCGTATGCTGACTGAACACCCTGATGCCATTCTCCTCTAGCAAAGTAGCGGTGACTCCTGAACCATCGATTTTGGTTCCGCTAAACGTACCGTCGTAAATATTAGAACTACCACAGGATGGACTGCCTTCTGCTAATATTGCGTACTTGATTTGCTGCTTTTGACACAGCTTCAAGGCGTTCTCTGCACCAGCTACAAACTGAGCGGTAACATCGACGCTGTCGTCGCCGACAACGCTCGCCAAGCCATCTAGTACATCAATACCTTGTCCTGCCATGATTTCAGCTGGTGGTCTGGGTGTTGGAAGCCCTGCTGATACTTCTGGGCAAAAAATTATGAGCTCTAGGTTTGACTTAAGCCAATCCAAATCAGCTTCAGGTATGGACAAGCAACTAGCGTTGTATCGAACTTTGTTCCCCATTAAACATGAACTGACTAAAACTTTATCCACCCAGGACTCCTCACAGACGCTATCGAAGACTACTTGAGTCGCTTTAATCAACGAATGGAAACAACAACTCTTGTAGTTCATTTATCCTTATTTGACGCAATCATACTAATATTTACTCAACATAAACAAATAGTTGTGCCTTGTTTATGATGGAGGGAATGAAAGGTTGTGAATCGCGAACCCAAGACGCGTGCGTTATCGGTTTATTAGCGACTCGAAGCTTGGTTGTGTCGATAGAATTTCGAGGTCAATAACATTGAGTACCCCAGCGAAAGGTGAGTGCTGCATAAGCTCTGCAATGTTATTGGTCTCAACGGCGTTAAAGATGGCGCTATGACGGAAGTGAACGTAATCCAGTGCGACCTGGAGGTATAAATTGGCGAGGTTGGGTTGGAGATAGGATTTTATACCTTCAACGCTTAATTGTTGGTTTAATTTTTCCAAGGCCACCGTTATTCCTTTCTCACCGCGTGCAATTAACTCGTTCGACTCGTCGGTGTAGCGCTTTAATGCTGCACTTCTAAACGCAATCTCCATCAGTGTTTTTGCAAAGCCTAACTGACTGACCTGATCAACGCTTTGATATTCGATAGGGATTAGCTCTTCAGACTGGCTGACTTTGATTAGGTGTTGGCAAATACATAGGCTCTCGGAAAGGGTGATACCTTCTTTGGTGACTAGTGTTGGGATCAAACAAAACGGGTTTGCGTCTACCAACTCTGCAGGCGATGACCACGGGTCAACCCATTCGAGAGATAAAGAAGAGCTTTTCGTGAGGAGAGCGGTCGCGACTACAGCACGCGAAAATGGGGATGTGTCATTGAGATACAGTTTCATCATTAGTCCTTTAATGGCGATTTTTGATTGGGGATGGTGACTCATCTTGCTCCCGTGTAGACGTGAGCGAGATACAAAGCGCAGCAATGATCAGTGCTAGCGTAGACACTAAAAACAGCTGAGCGTAGGTTGCGCCTTGGCTTAATAGATAGGCCATTAAGAAGCCTCCAACGCCTTGTGACAGTGCAAAAGAGAGTGTCATTAACCCCCAAGCTTTGGTGTGCAGCTCATAGCCAACACACTCCAATGTATAAGTCGATACAAGCATCACAGTGACTGGCGTGAATATTCCGACCAAAACTGACGACACAAGCAGAGCACTAGGGTGGATACTGAATAACGGAAGTCCAACGCCAATTGCCTTGAACAAAAAAGCGATACACAGGGTGAGTTTTATTCCTTGTTTGTCTGCGAACATGCCAATCAGCATAGGACCGACAGCGGCTCCCACCCCAAATGCAGCCCAGAAAAACCCTCCAGTACCAAAGGGCATACCTATATCTCTTACGATGTAGTCGACCCAAAACAAGGTATGGGGCAGGTAGCCGATGGCATCGAACGTGTAGGCGATAAAAACAAACAACACGCAATGGCGCTGAGACGCGCTTAATTGAGAGAAAGACGCTTTGATGTAGCTCGCGCTTGAAGAAGAGCGTGCTGTTTCCCAAGCATTCCAACTTAATCGTGTCGCTATGAGAGTAATGACCCCCATGCCGAGCCAAGTAGACGTGACGTTGGCGCTAATCAGTATTGGAATCAAAGTGCCTGACAACATGGCGCCAATCCCAAGGCCAGAGAAGACCACGCTACTGGTTCGACTTTTGGTTTGTGGCGAGACTTTCCTTAGGATCATTGGTGGCGCGAGAATCATCAATAGCGCCCCCATTGTGCCAGCCAAGGTTCTCCATATGTAAAACCAAGTAATAGGGGCTTGTTCAAAAGCACAAGCGAAGTAGCTCATAGTGCTAATGACCATTGCTGTTCGCACAAGGTGACCTGAACTAAAAAACCTCAATAGGTAGCTCGCTAACGGTGCACCTAAAAGGTAACCAATAAGAGTGGAAACACCTAAGTAGGCGGCTTGGTCTTGATTGAACCATCCATGCTGTATCAAGGCGGGCATTAAAGCGATATACGCGAATCGACCGATACCGACGCCGACCAAAGTGGCCGCGAGCCCAGCTAGGCTATTACGATTTATGAAATGGGCATTGTCCGTCATTCTTGCTCGATACTTTGATGCATGGGGTTAGATTGTGACAGCAACCCTAACACAGTGCATTTGGGCTTTAGTGGCACTGTCGTGACGGATAACTGGCAAGCGGTAGCTGCTTTTTGGATGTGAGCGTTTGATTGTTAGCTCAATTTAGCTTTCGAGACGGGAAAGCCGATTAACTTGGTGTTTTAATCGGCTATTAAGTAGCGATGAATAACATTAGACTAAAGTCTAAAGAATGATTGCGCTCACCAGATAGTTGTCTTTCGGGGCGCACGCTTTTTCAGTGTTCTAGAAAACCCCATTTGAGTTCGCGATATCTCCACCACTGATAAGCGAATACAGTCTCATCGAAAAATCCAGTGCTTGGATTGAATCCCAGTGCTCAACAATTCTTCCATCTTCCAAGCGCCACTTATCAATAATGTTCATCCCTTTCTCGTCGTTCCCTCTGTCTTCTGCGTTTAATGTTGCGTGAGAGTGGAAAATAACGTAATCACCATCGACGTAGATGTGTTTTACGTCGTAGGTATAGTCTGGGTACTCCTCAACGAACTCTTGTAGAAAGCCAACTAGACCCGTGATTTTATCGGGTAGGTTTCGGTTGTGTTGAATGTATGAGCTGTCGTTGTAATGAGTTAAAACGTAATCAAAATCATGATTGTTCATTATGTTCTGAACAAAGTCGGTAATGATCCTCGCATTGTTGAGCTCTTGCTCAGACCAATTTGATTTTTGTAATGAAGGTAAGTCGATGATGATTTTATCTGAAGCCTGCGCGAAAGCGGTCGTGCTTGCCAGTAACAGGATAAATGAGGTCAGTGCTTTAAACATGGTTCACTCCGTTGTTTTTCTTGCCTAGGTATACATTGATAACCATGGTAATTAATAGTAACCTACTGTACAAGAACGCACCGAAACATGCCCTAGGCACATTTTGGTAACCTATGGAGACAAATTCACCTTACTAGAGTGGAGTAACTGATGGCGAAGCCAAAGTCAGATAGACGTATTTTTCATAACAATGAAGATTGCCCAATTCGAAACGTGGTTGCACATATCGGTGATAAATGGTCGTTGCTGATCTTGTTTGCGCTGGTGGATGGGGAAGACCGATTTAACTCTCTGAAATCGAGAATTGAAGGCATCTCACAACGAATGCTGACGCAAACGCTGAGGGATCTCGAGCGCGATGGTTATGTGAATCGCACCGTCTATCCGGAAGTGCCAGTTAAGGTTGAATACTGCCTGACGGATATGGGTAGAGAGATCGTAAAACCTCTCTACCAACTGGTGGTATGGGCTGGAGATAACCAAGACAATATCAAGAAAGCGCGAGATCGCTACGATACAGAGAATGCATAGCAACGGTGACAAAGGCGTAATAGCTTTGTTATTGAAACCAATTTGATGCTGAAAGAATAAAGGCCACTGAATAGTGGCCTTTGATGTTTATACGCGAGACAAGTCGTAGCCTGCAGCGAGTAGTAGGCCTCGTTCATGTTTGATGAGTTGAGCTCTATCTTCGATAAGTTCATGCAGTGCTTGCTGCGGCTTAGATGCGATGGTCTTGAAGTCTTCGAATGAAAGAGCATCTTCGATGGCTTCAAACATTTTGCTAATCACATTTCGTGCTTCACACGGGTTTGATTCCGTTTTGAAGTATTCAACACCCTTAGCTGCTTCGCGCATCTCTACAAGCAGTTCTGTTGGGCTGGTTTCTTTCGCTACTGCTAGGTAATTATCCAGTACTCGCTTAGCGAAAAGGAGCTCTGTTAGTGGGATATCGCGACCGCTTTCGATCAATGCTTGGTCTAAAATTTGTGTTGAGCTCATCGTCTGTCCTTGTTTCATCTTTTACAACTTTTAAAGGCAGTCTAAAGTATCGTGACAACAAAATAAATAACGCTTTTCATATAATATTTATTCAAAGATTCACTTCGGAATAAATAGCTTAACCGCATCAACTGTTCGTGATTGAAATCCGGTTATGGAGCGTAAGAAGTGACCTGTGAATAGTCGACGATGTAGCCGATATCATCTAAAAGTGCGACAGATATGACCCCAAGGGTGAATCCATTGCTCATCACTTCTTGAGTCATCGGAGCGATGGTTTTGGCGTCACTGTTTTTTGAATCACCCAATACACGCTTTTTATCCCCTTGCCAGACATAATCATATAAATGACCACCATCATCGCTAATCGGTAACGCCGTTAAAGCCATGTTGTATAGCTCATTGTATCTTTTCAGAGATTCGCTGTTATAGACACTGAATACATTGCCTTTTTGATTCTCATCGTAATGTGTGTAGTCATAGGAATAAGAGCCAACGCCGAAAACGTGACCCATTTCATGTACGATGTTTGCGTTAAACTCTTTTTGATCGAATCCGATCTGATAAGTGTGAGAGCCAATAATGATTTCGCCGGACATCGGAAAGTAATATGGGCCTACTTTTTCATCCTCATCTGGACCAGCCATACCATTGGCATTATCGAGAGGCTCAACATACACGTTGATATCAACATGGTGATGCTCTTTCCCTTCGATTCCTTTTAATACAGATAACCACTTGTTGGCTGCTGCTATGTAGGGCTCTTGTGAGGTTTCGTTCCATTCCAATTGTTCATTATCAGTATTTACCTTTCCTTTGAAATGCAAAGAAACCGATAAACCATCGTTAGACACTGTCTTTGTCGCAACGGTTTCATTAGAGAGGTGTTGGGGTTCTGAATCTAGGCTGCATCCGTTTAACGCAATGCACAATAAACCTAGAAAAATGGTGTGGTTCATAACAAATTCCTATCTTGAATACTTGTTCCTTACTAGTTTTTACTTCCACCTCTCTTGCTTCAAGTATCAGTCTGTATGGTTATGTCATGTGGTGTCGTATGCGGCGCATACAAAGAAAAATACCCTGATACCATGTTCAGGGTATTTTTGGAGGTGTTGGTATTTCTGAATGACTATTTGGCCTTTGCGGCTTCAATCGCTTGCCCTAGCACTTCTCTAGAACCGATTTCATCACCGGCGTTAAGAGTCAGGGAGGAAATTTGCCAATCAGAATCCGTTTTCTTCATTTCAAAGGTGTACGACCCTGAAATCTGCCAAAAACCGTCTTTGCCGATATAGTGACTTGCCACGATGTCCGCATTGACTTCGGCTTTGTTGCCAGTTTGCTCAATATCGATGTTCGTTAGATCGTGGTAAGTGACATCAAAGCCTGGCAGCAGTGCTTCCCAGTTATTCATTAAGTCTTCACGCTTAACCGTTGAAACCTCGCCTCCGAATGCAGAAGTGTAGTCAACGATAACCGTCGGCGTGAAGATTTGCTCTAGGGCATCGAATAGGTTTCGATCCGCGAGTGTTGCCATGCTCTTGGCAGTTTGCGCTATTTTCGCTTCATCACGAGTCAACTCGCCTGCATGAGCGCTTAACGCTGCGACACTTAGTGCAAGTGTTAAAGTTTTACGTAGCATAACGACTCCTAAAGCTTGCGGTCAAAAAACTGAACGACAGCGTCTGTTGATGCTTGAACATCTTCTTCAACATCATAGAAGTCGAACTGAGATACGTTTTCTAACCATACGGCTTCAACGTTGTCGCCCGCTTTGTCTAAATAGCCGTGAGTACCCGCTGGGATAGCCATTGCTTCTGAAGCAACGAGCAGAACAGGCTTATCTTGTTGTGCCGCAGTTGCGTGAGCATCGTAGGTTAACCAACCAGCCCATGAGCCCAAGTTAAATGCGTTGTCCCATTCTGGGATGAGTCCGCGGTCTTTTTCAGTGTAGTAAGGCACGTTGTACATCAGTGCATTTTGGTTGGTTAGGCTCGCACCTTCGATGATTTGTGGCTCATCGCTAGTTAAAGCTGAAATACCTGTTTGGATTAGATTTGCTACAGAATCAGCACCGCCATAGATAGCATCTACAATTGTGCGATCGTGCAACCAAGGTGCGACGGCGGCAGCTGCGATTACATCCTCGTTACCCAACACGGCATCAAGCATGTACCCTGATGATGCACAGATACCCAAGCCGTATGCTTTTGATGCATCAATGCCTTTAACTTGGTCTAAAGATGCGAAAACGGCTTTGATGTCTGCAATTTTACGTTGCGGATCTTCCAGCTCTATCAGTTTATCTTTTGACTCCCCCCATCCTCGGAAATCAAAAGTGATTGCGGCATAACCTTGCTCTGCTAGGTGTTCCGCGTAAGTCGCAGGCATTTGCTCTTTTACTGTTGTCCAGGCTCCGGTAACAACGACGACTGGTGGGTTCTCAACGTCATCAGGGAGATAGATGTTAGCGGCAAGGTTACCTACATCTGTTTTTAGCGTGGTGTGTTTTACGATAGTGTCTGCATAGGAGCTAGAAGCGAATACTGTACTTGCAATTGCTGTAACTAAAGCTTTTTTCATCATGATACGTCTCACTCTATTGTTTCGTGGTTCCATTTAAAACAGTGCTCTTTGCTGCAATAAGCACCTCTAAGATGTTTGATAATTTAGTCAAAAGGCGGCGAGAGATATTGAAGAAAATTGAGTTTTGTTTTGTAGAAAATTGCGCGATTGTTGGGAGGTTTGCCTGAGTTAAATACTAAATCAATGCTCGAATGGGACGGTTTTATCGTTCGCTCAATGATGGTGAATGCCATTCTTTATATTAATGAATTAATATAAATTTTGTGTTCATGTGAATGCATAGGTGACATTGCGGTAACAAAATGTTACAAAGCGTCCAAAATCCTTATAAATAATAAGTAGTTATTGAACGCTTGCGACCTTGAGACACAACATGACTATAAAAACAAAGCTGTTTGGCTTAACTGGCCTTTCTATTCTCGCCTTGATTGCCATTGTTACCATTACCGAATTGGCTAACCTAAAACTTCTAAAATTAGAGAAGACTTTAATTGAAGTGAAAGAGATGGAAGTGTCTCTTTTACAAATGGATCGGATTCAACGAGATCTGTCTGATTCATTTGCGACCTCAAAATTAGATGCATTCAAAAGTGAGTATTCAGACTTTCAAATGCTATCTGGATTACTGACGAACGACTTAGATGAGTTAGGTATTAACGTTTCTGAGCTTTCATCGTTGCGTCAAAAGATCACGCTTTATCGCAAAGACGTTGAGACTACGGTGGCCAATCGTGACACCGATTTAAGCGTTGTCGAAGAAATGCACTCAGAGATGAAAACCTTAATTACCGAAATCTTCACGATCTTCCATGGTATCGAATCGACTCTAAATACCGAGTTAGCGCAAGAACAGAAAAGTATTGAGCGCTTTATTATGTTATCTGTTCTGTTGGTCACAGGTATGCTCATCTTTGGTTCCTACATCTTGATTCAAAACATTCAGGGTAACATTCGCCAGCTAAGCCAAATGATGCTGACAATTGCGAATACTCACGATCTAACCATGAAAGCTAACACTGATCGTAATGATGAGATCTCAGAAATGGCGGGTCAGCTAAACATCCTTCTAGAGAGCGTCCAAGGACTTATCTCACGCGTTCAAGGAAGTGTGAGTGAACTTGGCGCTGCATCGACTCAACTGCAACAGAGCAGTGTTGATACAGAAAATGCATTGAATCGTCAGCAACTGGAAACCGATGGTGTTGCCGCTGCTGTCACTGAAATGGGTGAGTCAATTAAAGAGGTTGCGAACACTACGGAGAGTGCGGCTGATAACACTCAACGAAGCTATGACAATGCGCAATTGGGCTTTAATGAAATTGTTGAAACACGCGATACAATCACTGAACTATCTAGCGATTTATCGAGTGCGAGTGATGAAGTGAATCATCTGGTTGCGCTGTCAGACCAAATTAGTTCTGTATTGAATGTTATTGGAGAGATAGCCGAGCAAACGAACTTACTGGCGTTGAATGCAGCGATAGAAGCGGCGAGAGCTGGAGAGCAGGGGCGTGGTTTTGCGGTTGTTGCCGATGAAGTGAGAACACTGGCTGGCAAAACACAACGCTCGACGGCAGAGATTTCTGAGATCATCACTGCGGTACAACAACAAACCCAAACCGTGGTATCGACAATCCAGTCTTGTAGCCATAAAGGTGCTGACAGTGTTCACATGTCTGAGCAGGCACTGAGTCATATTAAAGCGATTATGGAAGAGATGAAACACATCTTGGATAGCAGCACACAGATCGCATTGGCTGTGGAACAACAGAGCAGTGTATCTGAAGAGATCGCGCGTAACGTGAATACGATTCGAGACTTAACGTGCGTGAACGTTGGTGCGGTTTCTGAAAATGCTCAATCTGCAACGGTAGTCGCGAGCCAAGCGACTGACCTAACGCTCGCTATTGATAAGTTTAAAGTGTAGAGCTACGTACTATTATGTACTGAGTGCTTGGCCTAAGTGAAAGGTACTCTAAGAGAGGATTGTTGTAGGAGGGAGACTGTTGTAAGAGTTTGTATGGGAATGTCTTATAGCTATTGCCATCACTTATAGGTTCGGTCTTTTCTCGTACATTGATACTTCGTTGAGCGTAATGAGGTGTCGCATGAAAATTCTACCGTTAGCCGCCGTGACCACGGCGGTTTTACTTTCCGGCTGCAACAGTTCGAGTCAAAGTAAGTCAACATCCCAGCCAACTATTGGTCTTGCATCCCAAGCTCACGGCATATCGATTGAGGCCGTTCCATCGCAATTCTCCGACTATTCTAAAGCAGGCTACAACCGATACGTTTCAGTGAAAGCCCCGAATGGTAAGTCGATTCATATCTTAATCATGGACCGACTGAGTGAGTATCAGATCGTCAAAGCAGTGAATGTATTGAATCATTATCTAACCCCAGTTGCAGGGACCAAATATGGCGATAAGGATTCTAAGCGTGATATTGCTAATGCGATGGCGAATAACGGGGCTATTTTGAAGTTGATGAACTATCACGATGAGCCCAGATATAATGATGATCTCGATGGACAGCCACTATTCGAAGAGGAAATTCAGGTCGAAGGCGGCGATTGGTATGTTCGACAAGATTATGAAGATCATCGAGATGCCTCCTATGAAGAGATTCTCCATCTCGTGCATGACTTCGGTATTGGTGTGCTCAATGCCCCAGAGGGAGGGGTAACAGCAATGCCAGAGTTCCAACGAGAATTTAATACCATTCAGAAACAAGCGTTAAATCAAGCTTACACGCCACCTGAAGATACGCTGAAAGAGTGGCAGCAAGAAGTCAGTGTGGACCAAGAGTACTTTGCTGCGATCATCGATAGCTACTATGGCCTTTGGGGTGCATACAGTGGAAAAGGCATGTGGGGCTTGTACGGTGTTAAGACTCGAAGTGATTTCTCCACAGAAGATCCTAACGCCCTCTACATAACCGAACAGATTTTCTCGCCAACATTAACCTATGACGCGTACATTGCAGATACCTTCACCGGTACTTTCAAAATGCGCTATGACGCTACTGTGCCATATACACATCACTCTCAATATCTCACCAAGCTGACTCTGACCGGAAGCAAGGATACAAATATAGAACTCAATGGTCATGACAACCGTTTGACGGGCAATACTGGAATCAATACGGTTATTGTTCACGGTGCACGAAGTGAGTACCACATCCACGATTTAGGAGAAGGAAAGATTCAATTGAATGACATGCTCACCGGTCGTGACGGGATGAACGTATTAATTAACATCGAAAAAATTCAGTTTTCTGATGAGCTGCGGGAGCTATGACAATTGAACACTTGAGCTACAAAACTGTACACAATGATGCAGAGGAACTGCAGTATTAAAGTAGTTCAAGTGGTAGCATAAGGCTAAACAAGTTACTCCCTTTAGTTGTGGTAAATTCTTTGGTTTCGGGAGTGATATAGGACTTACTATTGCAAAGGAATACCATGCTTATTCGAATAGTCGCTTTATGTTTTACTCTCGTGCTTACATCATGCGCTTCTACCTCGCAACCGAGTAGTCGCACGCAAGTTAAAGAGTGGGTCGAAGAACATATCAAGCAGTATGATCCAGCGGCTCCTCTCGTTGTTGGCAGCGCTCAAGTTGATAGTGCTCTTACATTTTTTGACGAGCGAGGGGTTGATTTAAAAAAAGTTTCTAACAAAGGAATTGATATTGAGCTAACTCCCAAACTCACGGAAACACTAGGGGACGGAATCAACTCGCATGTGATAACTGCGAATTGCCCTCCAAGTTACGCTGTGTTGTCAGGGAATGTGTCTTTCTCTTGGCAAGGAAGTTTAGAACAGCTGAATAGGGCCAAAAGTAGTGGTAAATTGATGATAAAATCGCAACAAGCGGACGAGGTGAGTTGGCAACTTGTTGTAAGTAAGCCATCTGAGTCTGTGCTGTTCGTAACGCTTGAGGCGATCTGTCTGCAGATTTCTGAAGATTAACGTCTTCTAATGAATAGATAAAGTGTAATGCTACCCAATAACTTAACTCACTAACATATCCAATATCTACGTTCCGGTGTTGTAATAATCAGCACCGATCACAAACTGCGCGCTGGTGGCAATATCGATTTCAAGTTCTACCAACTCGGTAGCGGAGCATCGGGGCATGACATCTTCTACAAGTACTACTATCTATGGTCAGACGTGGTGGACCAATATCTAAAGCAAACAAAAATGGATTTGACGGACTAGTTTATCGATTTTCGATATTCATTCGGAGTCATCCCTGTCTTCGCTTTAAATAGCTTCGAAAGGTGTTGTGGGTACTCAAATCCTAGGCCATAAGCAATTTGGCTGATTTGCTCATTTGAGCTCAATAAAGCGTTCTTGATTCGTTCAATGAGATGATCTTGAATGTACTGTTGCGCGTTGCGACCCGTAGCATTTTTCATCATGTCGCTGAGATAACTGCTCGACATACACATAGCCTCACTGAGGTATTTGACTGTTGGTAGCCCGTTTTCAAGCACTTTCTTAGATTCAAAATATTCTCTTAAGATGCCGTCAACTTTTTCCATTAAATCAAGATTATGGTTTTGGCGAACAAGGAATTGGCGTTCATAATAACGAGTACAATAGTTAAGAATGAGTTCAATGTTAGAAACAATCAAACGTTGAGTATGCTTATCAATGTTCTGGCTGTATTCTTCTTCAACTTGGCGGACTAAGTCACTCAATATGTTCTTTTCTCGCTCTGAGACGTGCAGTGCTTCATTGGTGTCGTAAGAAAAGAAAGAGTAGCTCTCCATTTGACTTGCTAAGCCGGAGCGACGAATCAAATCTGGATGAAACAGTAACGCCCAGCCTTGCTCATCTTCAGTTCCTTCGGTCGCGCTATAGTTATGTGCTTGGCCTGGCTTCGAAAATACCATGCTACCTTGATCGTAGTCGTAGTGATTTCGACCATAAGTGATTTTACCGCTAATGCCTGACTTGAGCGAAATCTGATAAAAGTCATAAACATAAGTAGCATCACCGTAGTCGTAATTCGTTACTCTTTCATCAATTTGGATCAATGAAATTAGTGGATGTGCAGGCGCAGGTAAATCAAGCGCTTTGTGTACCTGCGTAATGGTTTTTATGTGAACGATATTTGACATAACTAACCTGGCGATTTACTCACTTGGGTATAAATCTAGTACGCGAACCTTCAATGCATCAGCCATCTTTTGATACTGTAATCGAGTGTGTGATTCGTCCCAAAAATTGACGTATACACCAGTGTAGTCCTCATGAATAGTAAATTTTGTGCCCAGTTCGTGAGATTCAAGATGGTAGTGCTGATCAAAAGTGATCACACCCCAAATCCCGCCCTTATGGTTGAGATGCGTAGAAGGTGTTATCTCAATCACTTCAGAAGATATATTCGCGCCTTTAGATTCTGTCTCTTGAAAGTAATAAGTCACTTTATTACCAACTTCAAGCTTACCACTGACCAGAGTAATTGCGGGGTTCCACTCTTGATAGCGCTCAATATCAGTGAGTACCTGCCACACATTTTCTGGTTCGCTAGGGATAATAATCTCGGTATGAACTGATTTTGCACCAAGCATCGCGCTTGCTGACATACTTGCAGCAAGTAGAGCGTGAGAACTAAAAATAGGCATGGCAAGTCTCCATTGTTATGTAAGTTTTACGAGCTAAAGTTATCGCACCATAAAATCGATAATTCGGTCGAACGTTCTATCGCTTAGAAAACGTCTCATTAACAGTGTTGTAGTCGAAAATTTACCCGCTGCGTAACGTGTCTTTGGTTTAGGGTTGTTGAGGATCTCTTGTACCACTTTAGAGATCACCGAAGTAGGAGAGCCCGCACCATCTTTACCTGACTCTTTAAGGCTCAAGTTCGCCACTCGTTTTGCCAAGTCTTGATAAGGGCCATGGCCAGAGTTGCCTAATACTTGTTTTGACATGACCTCAGGGAATTCTGTTTTAATGGCTCCAGGCTCTAACACCACAACATTGATACCTTTTGGTTCCAGTTCTAGTCTCAAACAGTCACTGAAGCCCTCAATAGCGTGTTTACTTGCGTGATACCAAGCCCCCATCGGTGCATAAATCTTACCGCCAATAGAAGAAGTATTGATGATGGTGCCTGATTTCGCCTCCCGCATGTAAGGCGTGACTAATTGTGTGAGACGAGCAAGTCCAAACACGTTGACTTCAAACTGATATCTCGCGTCATCAAGGCTAGTTTCTTCTACCGAGCCGTACAGCCCATAACCAGCGTTGTTCCATAGAACATCAATGCAACCTTGCTCTGCGATGATTTGGTTTACACAGCGCGTGATATCTTCCTCTTTTGAGATATCCAATTGAAGAACATAACCACCAGCTCGTTCAAGGTCGCCCATTTCATAAACACGGCGAGCTGCACAATATACGATGTTACCTTGCTTGATGAGGTCCATTGCCGTGTCTTTACCCATTCCAGAGGATGCACCGGTAATGAAAATAACTTTTGCCTTTTTCATAATCGTTCTCACGTTAGTCTTTAAAAATTTGTTTGTTCTAGGCTGGCATGTGTTTATTGAAGAAAGTACTTAGTCGCTGTGGTGATTGTCCCAACCAGTCGTAAGCGGCTGCTCGATTTTTATCTAAATCAAGCATTAATAATTCTTTTTCACCGCCAAGTAATTGATAGTACTCATTCACTTTTTCTAATTTGGTCCATGGATCATTCTTGTTTTGGATTACCAGAGTGGGCACGTGAATGTTTGAAACATACTTGAAGAAGGATCCCGCAAGGTCTGCTCCACCACGTTTCATGTTGTATTGATTGACGCGATTGGTTAAGAAGTTAGGCACTCCCATCGCACTCATGTAGTCGACATAGCGCAGCGGCTGAACGGAGATAAGCGCTTTGATGTTTGGGTAGTGTTGTAAGCCGTTTTCTAGCCCATAAGCAAAGGCGGTAGAACTGGTTCCCATACAGATACTGAGTAAACCAATCTGGCTGTCCTTGTATTGAGGGTGAGTTGAAATAAAGTTGACTGCTGCCACAACGTCTTTTGCTTCCTCGCACCCCCAAGCAATATATGGGCTTGAACCATGTGCGCTATTGCCATGATTACGTAGGTCATACATTAGAACGCTGTAACCCTGCTCAACGAGGTGTTTTGCTTGACGTAAAAAAGAGATGTTCTGCTTGTAGAGTTTGATAAGTCCTTTACCTTCAGGAGTGAAACCTGCACGGCTGCACTGAACTCCGAAGTGTGATTGGATGATGACTTTGTCTGACGAGCCCTCTATCAGCCATCCCGATAGGGTTACACCATCTTCAGCTTTGAACGTTACGTCTTGGTAATTCAAACCATACTGCTCTGGTGTTTCAAATACTGGTGATTGACCACCTTTCGTCATCATATCTGCAAGGTATTTTGTAATCATGACCATCTCTCCGTATCAAAGTGCTTTTGAATGAGAGCCAGTATATCGAGCATGTTTTGAGCTGACGTATACATATCCTAGAAGCATGTATACATCTTCAATTTGATTTGAATTGTTACGTTTGATTTTGACTACGAGGATAAAAAGAACCCTGCTCAGTAGCAGGGTTCTCGTTCTAAAGTCAGCTATTGCAAGACATAATCAGAGTGGGGAGTACTAGAAGTCGAAATCGACCTTCACGTAGTATGTGCGGCCCATTTCTGTCTCTTCGTAGGCTTGTGTTGATTGGTCTAAACGTTCATCCGTCACGTTGGTTACACCAGCTCGGAACGTGAAGTTCTCGTTGAGCGCGTATGCACCGCCTAATGATACAACCGTGTAGGCGTCGAGGTTATTGTCGCTACCATCTTTTTGCTTGCCGGTGTAGTTAAGGCCAGTAAAGAAGGATAAGTCGCGTGTTGCCAGCCAGTTCAGATTTGCGTTTGCTAACCACTCTGGAGTGTAGGCGATGTCTTCATCGTCGACTTTATTAACGGCATCGGTGTAGGTTGCATTGGCTGTAAGCGACCAGCTTGTTGAGAACTCATAGCTACCTTCCAGTTCAACACCTTTTGTTTCAACCTTATCGACGTTTTCGTATTGAATGATGGTCGATGTTCCATTGAAGAAAGGCGTTAAGTCACGGTCAATCAGGTTTTTAACATCATTGAAGAAACCTGTAGCTTGCACATAACCATCGACGCCAGAGTACATGGCAGATAACTCGTATGTTTTCGATGTTTGTGGCTTAAGATCTGGGTTACCAACCAGCGTGCATCGACCACCACAACTGACTAGAGAGAAGTCTTCAGACGATTGGAACAGTGTTGGTGACTTAAAGCCTTCACCGTAACCGCCTTTTAGGGTGACGTTATCAATTCCGTTGTAGACAAAGTAGACACGTGGGCTGAAGTCATTGCCAAATTGGTTGTTGTGCGTGAGACGTCCGCTCAATGTTGCTGCGAAATCATCCGTCACAAAATACTCATCTTGAAGATAGACAGCACTTTGTGTCACTGAGCGAGAGCTCGAATAGTCGCGTTGGTTCTCGACGCTGGTATAAGAAACTTGTGCACCAAGAGATAAAATCTGACTGTCAAAGTGGTCGACAACAAATCTTGAATCTACGGTGTGGTTGTCTTGGTTCAGTTCAGCTTCATCAACCAATGGGTGGAAGTTGTTTTCGTTCACTTGTGCTGTTTCATAGAAGTAACTGGTATCCGATTCACCCCAATCCCAACTGCGCACATGGCCTAAAGTGCTGGTGAGTTTTTTTCCATCGTAATAGCTGGTTGCTAACATGTTCATGCTGCTGAAGTAGCTGTTCTCTACACGTTCATCTTTTGAGTACGACACATCAAGGTAGATGTCGTCTCTATCTGTGATAAACCAGTTCAAAGAGCCTCTGAACACGTTTCTTTTCTGTTCTGTCTGCGGAGAAAAGTTCTCGCCAGCATTATCTGGGAACCACGCTTCTTGATCACTGATATCTACGGTCGCAGTGTAAGTCAGTACGTCAGGAATGATTGAGCCGCTAACAAATGTATTACCTGCCTTCAATTCACCGCCAGCATTAGGCAATAGCGCATTGGCGTCGTTGTCAGCGGGCATGCTGTAAGTCAGGCTGCCTGAAACATTGGTTTCTGTTGACGCTTGTTTAAGGATTACGTTAACCACGCCCCCAATTGCCTCACTACCGTAGAGCGAAGACATTGGCCCTCTTACGACTTCGATCTGTTCAATAGCGCTCATTGGGATACTGGATAGATCGAATGAAGCACCACGGATCACGGTTTCACTAGAGCTGATTCGACGTCCGTTGATCAAAAACAGAGTGTAGTTACCGTTAGACGAGTTTTGATTCTGTAGACCACGGATAATGATTCTTGGCTCTGCACCTGTTGTTTTGGCAACGTGTACACCAGCCACGCTCTCAAGCGCTGTCGAAATGTCGGTCGCAGGCAGTTTATCGATATCTTCACGTGTGATCACCGAGATTGATGCAGGCGCATTCTTTATCGATGTTTCATATTGGTTCGCCGTTACTACCATAGTTTCTGTGTGTTGTGTTGATTCACTTGCCACTGAAGGTAACGAGACGAAGCCTGCTAAAGCGATAGCCACTGCTAGTTGATGTTTCTTTGTTTTTATCTGTTCCATTTCTTGGGGGATCCTTGGTGCTTATTTACTAAATAATGTTGTTAATCCATCTGCCAGCATCACGCGCCAACTATAGTAGTCATGACCACTCGCGACGCTTTTAAACGTCACCGGATAGCCTTTCTGTTTTAAGGTGTCGAATAGGTTTCTATTGGTCTGATAGATACTTGCGTTCTTTGGCTCTGTCTCAAATACACCGGCATTGAGATAGAATTGGATGTCCATTTTGTTCTTGGTTGCGGCCAACTCGCTCATCCAACTCTGCTGGTTGGGCAATTGCTGTTTGGCGCCTCGTGGTTTCCACCAAAATGAGCCAGATTGACTGAGCACCTTGCCAAAACGTTGTGGGTGTTCCAAAGCAATATAAGTCGATGCTAAGCCGCCAAAACTAGAGCCAGACAACACTGTGTTCTCTGCGGTAGGGCATATAGAATGTGTGTCACAAAGCCATGGCATCAGCTCATTAGCCAACATGTTGGCGAACGTCTCATTGGGTGTGAGTTCCTTCCCTCGCAAACTTGGTCTTGATGGGTTAACAAATACGACCCTCATTGGTGGGATGGCTTTGTCGGCAATCAAGTTATCCATGACAATTGGTGTCGGTACTTTATTTAGGTAGGCGTCGCCATCGAATAGAATCAGTAACGGTGAAGCCTTATCTAGCGGGTAAACCTTGTTCGGCTCATAGATACTGATTTTTCTTTCTTCATCACTCATCGAGTCACTGTAAGAAAAGTGGCTAACCAGCCCTTTAGGTTGTTTTTGCTCGGTTGCGACCTGGTCGCTCGACGCGTAACTCAGCGTCAACGTAGATGCAGAGCCAAAGAGACCGGTATCTGCTCCAAAAATTGGCTGTAGATTCAGTGGATCGGGTGCTGCGGTCGCCAATACCGCTTTTCTCTGCTCTCGATTCACGTCTTTTAATAACTGCGGCACATTGGGCGCAATTCGGTATGAAAGGCGCGTCGTGTCTGGAACTTCAAATGAGTGAAACCAAATGTCACTACCTTCAATCTGGCTCATCTGAGCATGGCCGCCATAAGGAGCCCCTAACAGGCGGACATTGTCGACGTCACCTCTATACAAAAAGGTAACGATCGCTTTGTTAAGAGTTTGATATTCAACGAGCGGCGCGCCCTGTGACTCAATGATTTGCCAAAACTTTTTTTCAGCATCTTTTACACCACCTTTGATGTCACTGGCGGTTTTAGACAGGGTCGGGCTAAGCATTGGCAGATCTGGCGATAAGTATTGATCGCTTTTCAGCGCCATCGGGTTGAGTTGCATCTCAACCTTTATTGGTTTGTTGCTGTCCGCTGTCACCTCTATTTGATAGGTGTCTGCTTCGTCGACGTACCAAAATATCTCGGTTTCACGAGAGTGGTCGTTAAGTAGTTTCTTGATTGGGTCGCCAGAAGAGTTAAACGCGATCACTTGGTCCATACACCCCTGGCTACGAATATAGCCACGGTAATAGCCAGGTTTGTCGACCTTCAAAGACAGTTCTGTGTGGGTGTCGAACTTGATGTTTTGTGCTTTGTTTGCGTCAATGATCATTGCGTGAGCACTGGATAACTGAGTGACAAGAGCAAAAAAGAGAAAAATCCATTTCATGAAAAATCCCATTGGTGTTAATGATATTAATTATCATTTATGGTAATTTTCTTTTTCACTCTCTAACAGCAGTTTGAGTTATGCAAAGTAACTAGATTGTTATGAAAACTGGCAGGCACTTATGAATAGTCGAATATCTTCATCTTTTAGAAAAAGCGCTCTCGTGCGTTGGGTTGAGACTGAAGAGAAATACCAAATGGTGTCTGAACAATTCACAGAGACAGATCCACTTCTAGAAGGGAATGTGGATACGTGCAAGGTTAAAGAAAGCTTCTCTCTGCATTGGGGAACGACTACAGAGCTTAAAGATCATCAAGTGATATCCACAGCGCGTAAGGCTCTGATTTTAATCATCCTAACGGACGGTAAGCTTGACTTCAGTTACGATGATTTGAATTTCAATATGGACTCTAAAAATGGCTACCAAGGCTTGGTCGTTAACTTGGCAAAACCTGCTACTTTTAGGCGTACTGTTCAGAAAGGGAATAAGGTTGCTAAGTTAAAAGTACTGATTCCGCAGGATTGGATTGAGGAGCGAGTAGAGGCGGGCAGTCGAGTTGAAGAATTTATCTCACAGCACTTAGCTAACTTTGATCTTTATTCCAATGAGAACTTACGTGCAATCATCGATAAGATTATTGAACTGCATAATGGAAACGAAACATTTAAGAAAATTAAGTTGGAGTCGCTAACTCAAAGCTTGGTTTTAGAAGTGTTTGAGCAGCTCACAAACAGTGACAGTCCAGTGAAACCTGTTTTGCTAGAAGCGTCGACGATCACAACTGATAACACCAAGAGCTCCATTGATGGTCTTATCAACCATATTGAAGATAATCTCGATAGCAACCTTTCTGTTAAGGCGTTAGCGGAGTATGCACACACAAGCGAATCAAATCTTAGACGGAAGTTCAAAGAAGTGATTGGTTGTAGTCTTAAAAGTTACATACGCCGCCGACGCTTAGAGGTGGCTCGTAAACACCTTGAACAAGGCTTAGCGTCGATAACCGAAGTAGCCTACTACGCCGGTTATCGCCACCCTTCGAACTTTACTAATGCCTACAAGAAAGCCTTCGGTTATCCACCTGCTGATTCGGTGAATAGGCGTGATTAATTTGGAATCTCTATTGATGTAATGCTAATTAATATTTGAAGCCAGTCCGCTTTTATGTCGAAGTTTTGTCTAATTTAATGCGAATGTCTTAGGTATGAAAAATTCTGGAACTTCCCCAAGTTAGAAGACTCTGAAAGGCACTTATTTATGCCCTGTACAACATCATGATTTTTCGTTTTATCACTGAGTTCATTATCATTCTTTATGCTGTCGCTAGCTTCTCATTCATACTTTGGTGTGCCTTTGGAAAGTAATGTTAGCAATGCGAACAGGCTGGCACAGTAATTCGATGCTGATGCCCTCGGTTGATTGATACAAGCCTCCAGACAAAGAAAAAGGAAAGCAGTACGAAACATGCTTTCCTTTTTTATTCGGTTTGAAGTTAATCTTTATTTCAGAAGATCAACGATAGCTTTACCTACGCCATGAGCGCTCGTCGGGTTTTGACCTGTGATGACGCGGTCATCGACGATGACAAGCTCTTGCCATGGCTGCACTTTCGAGTAACGCGCTGCGCCACGAGCCAAAGACTCTTCCAATAAGAATGGGATGTCGTTGATAGTGCCAAAATCAATTTCTTCTTCGCGAGTAAAACCAGTCACTGACTTAGATGCAAGCAGCTTCTCACCATTGCTTAGCGTGATTGGTAGTAGAGCACCCGGACCATGACAAACTGCTGCGACAATACCGCCATCTTCATAATGCTTAGCCGAGATCTTAGCGAAGTCTTCGTTGGTTGCTAGATCTGAAAGTAGGCCAAAGCCACCTGGGTAGAAGATCGCATCGTAGCTATCTCCATTGATTTGCGATACAGGAATGGTGTTGTTCACGCGGTTTAGGAAATCATCGTCCGCCAAGATTTTTGCGTTTACTGCATCGCCTTCGATGTCTGTTCCGTATAGAGGAGCTTGACCACCTTTGATAGAAGCAATGTCGTAATCAAAGCCAGCATCCAATAATTCGCTCAAGGCATGAGTCAGCTCTGGCGCGTAAGTTCCGTTGGCTTGGTCGGTTTCACCTAGCGTTGCATGGTTTGTAACAATAATCAGTACTTTCTTCATGATGATGTCCTTATGAAATTGCGTGTATTTGTTGAACACCTTCATACTAATTGCTAATCAAATAAGTGATAATACGTTTAATTGGCAAAACATTATTGCTAAACAGCAAAGATAGTTATAGCACAGGTGATTATGGATAGTTTCGAAGGCATTAACGAGTTTGTTACGGTTGCGGAGAGCAAAGGGTTTTCTGCCGCGTCGAAACAATTAGGATGCAGCACCAGTCACGTGAGTCGCCAAGTCACGAGATTAGAAGAGCGGTTAGGTGTCGCTTTGTTAGCACGTTCAACGAGAATGGTGAGTTTGACCGATGCAGGTCAGGCGTATTATCAACAATGTAAGGAGCTAGTGATTGGGCTTCAGCAAGCGAATGAGACGTTAACGACGCAGCAGACTCAATTGAGTGGCGTACTAAGAGTCAGTGCTGCTGGAGCATTTTCAGAAAACCACGTCGCCCCCGCTTTGATGGAGTTCGCTAAACAACACCCAAATCTCACGGTAGACATTAACTTCAACACTAGCATGGTCAACTTTATTGAAGACGGCTTTGATTTTGCGATTCGTTATGGAAGGCTCAGTGATTCGGGTTTAATCGCAAGAAAGCTGGTGGACCGTCCAATGGCAGCGGCTGCAAGTCAGAGCTATATTGATGAACATGGCTTACCAACGTACCCGGAGCAGCTTAAACATCACAGCTGCATCATTGCAAACAAAGACGTTTGGCTGTTCGAGAAAGACGGACAAACGTTGGATGGAGTGAAGGTACAAGGTCGATGGAAAAGCAATAATGCTCACACGGTTCTGCAAGCCTGCACTGAAGGGTTGGGCGTTGCCTATTTGCCCAAAAGCAGCTTTAACGATGCAATTTCCTCTGGGCGTTTAGTACCTATACTTGAACCCTATTGGGGCAGCGGCAACAGTAGCTGGATTGTGTACCAAAACCGACATTTCTTACCATTAAGAGCGAGGCTAGCTATCGATTTTTTACTTAAACACTTTGCTGGCTGGCAGGAGTAAATTGCACGCTTTTGGGCACTGGTAAGAATAGTTGTACTGACACATATTGTATTAGTTTGCGTGGCTAGAGTTGTATATCGGTTCGATTGTCAAACTTGAACCCGTAGCACGGTTTATGCTGCAACGGATTGCTGGGAATGATGTTCTCCGCTAGTGTGCGGTAAATTATATGTAGTGTATGTGTTTCTGGATTGTCTTATATGTTAAAGCGTTCTCAATTAAAACTGAGCGTCTGTTTTCTTAGTCTCTCAATGCTCTCGGCATGCGGTGGAGGAGATGGCGGCGGTAGTTCACCTGCACCCAGCTCCCTAACACAAGAGCAGCGTTACGACCTTTTGTATCGCTCGACATTTGGCCCAGAGCCAGACTCTTATCAAGAATTAGCCAACTTAGGTTATTCAGCTTGGTTAGATCAGCAGTTTTCTATGTCTCCAACTTTGCACTCAGCTCGATTGCAACAATACACGTTGGCAGAGAGCGCGGACACTTATAACCAATCTGATCGTGTGGCGGTTTGGTGGGATGTTAGCCTGAATGCGCCCGACCAACTTCGCCAGCGTGTCGCCTTCGCGTTGAGTGAACTGTTCGTGATCTCTAGGTATGGTGCGAGCCTAGGTGGCCGCGCCGTCGAGATGACTGATTACTACGATATGCTTATTACCCATGCGTTTGGCAACTATCGTGATCTTATAGAATCGGTGACGCTGCATGCTGCAATGGGCGACTACCTATCCATGATGGCAAACCAAAAAGCGGATCCAGACAATAATCGTTTTCCAGATGAGAACTACGCACGTGAAGTGATGCAACTGTTTAGTATCGGTCTGTATGAGTTAAACCAAGATGGTACAGATAAACTGGACAGTCAGGGGCAACTGATTCCAACTTACTCGCAGGATGATATTGAAAATCTTGCACGAGTATTTACAGGCTGGCACATCGCCGAAAAAACCAAACCATGGTGGGGTTCGAAAGAGGGAAATTGGCTTGTCCCAATGGTGGCTTATCCTGACTATCATGATGACGAACAGAAAGTTGTGATGGGCAATGTTTTTGCTCAAGGCCAGACGCCAGAGCAAGATATGGCGCAAGCGATGGACATGTTACTTAACCACCCCAATACCGCACC
The DNA here is from genome assembly GCF_059834255.1 of Vibrio sp. R11-SG3-ISO9. Taxonomy (NCBI): domain Bacteria; kingdom Pseudomonadati; phylum Pseudomonadota; class Gammaproteobacteria; order Vibrionales; family Vibrionaceae; genus Vibrio; species Vibrio sp. R11-SG3-ISO9. Next base: position 3,700 of record NZ_JCBDGU010000057.1, on the reverse strand, counting down.
TTTGGTCAGTAAACATCTTATTCAAAGATTGGTCACGTCGAACCCTTCTCCTGCTTATGTCGCTCGAGTTAGTGCATTGTTTGCAGATAATGGGTCAGGCGTGAGAGGCGATCTTAAAACCGTGATTCGCGGCATTTTAACCGATAGTGAAGCGCTCAGTGGCGGTGATCGAACGCCTGCCAAAATGAAAGAACCCTTGATCGCGATGACCAATTTTTTCCGCGCATTCGAGGCTAAATCGGCTGACCCCACTGGACGATTTCATAACTCCATTAACACGTTTGGTGCATACGGGCAGTCGCCATTAGGTTCACCAAGTGTGTTCAATTTTTTCTCTCCAGATTACGCTCCAAACGGTGAGATAGCAGCGGCTAAAGACGTAGCGCCTGAGTTTGAAATACTGAGTTGGAATAATTTCATTCTGACTAACAATCAGCTTTGGACTGCAACCGGCAGAACGAATTACAACGGAGAAACCAACCCGTCTCGTATCGTTATCAATACAGCGCCGCTAGAAGCGATCGCCAATGATCATGAAGCTCTGATTGCAGAAATTGAAAGGCGTTTACTCTCTGAAAGAATGAGTGATGATCTTCGCGAGATAGTATTAGAAGCATTAGAAGAGCTTCGAGATACACAACAGAGTTTAAAGGTTCGTAACGCCATCTATATCGCAGTAACGAGCCAAGAGTTTCACATTGAGGAGCTAGCCCAATGATTTCACGTCGTCAATTATTAGCGGCTATGGCCTCAACACCTATTGTTTCAATGATGGGCACTAGCTCCGCTTATGCGTTGCCAAATAATGATTATAAGGCTCTGGTTTGTGTCTTTTTATTTGGTGGCAACGATGGTTTCAACATGTTGGTGCCTAACGATAACGCACACTACGATGAATACGCGAATGCTCGTCCAGACATTGCCATCCCACAAGCATCACTGCTTCCTTTATCATTAAACACTGGGTCAAGTTTATCGTTGAGTTTGCATCCTTCTATGGGTGAGGTTCAAAGTCTATTCGATAGCGGGAAAATGGTCGCTATTGCTAATAGCGGTGTACTCATTGAACCTGCGACTAAGGCTGGATTGAAGGATGGCACACATGCAATGCCACCTTTCCTGTTCTCTCACAATTCTCAACAAGCGGAATGGCAACGTGGTTGGTCTGGTAGTAATACGACGCTAGGCTGGGCAGGTCGCTTAATGGATGTGTTGAGTAGTGAATCAGACTCCATTAGCCCAACTTTCAGCCTTAACGGCTATGCTCAGCTATTGAATGGTAGCGACCATACGGCCAATTTGATCAATGCCTCTTCGCTACCAAAAGTGAATGGAATTAATAACGCTCAACGTCGAAAAAGTTTCGATCGTGTTATGAGCCTGTCGCCACATACAGCGTTTGGGCGAGAGTTTGACCGTGTGAAAAACGATTCGGTTTCAATAAGAGATACGTTAGCAAATGCGATTAGCTCGATACCAGAAGAAGGGCACTTCCCCGATCTATCTTTAAGTAAGCAGCTGCATACGGTTGCTCGATTGATCAAGTCAAGTGATCAGCTGGGTCACCAAAGACAAGTATACTTTGTCGGTTTTGGTGGCTTTGATACTCACGCAAATCAATTGAACGACCATGCGGAGTTGATGAGCGCTTTAAGCCAGTCGCTCGCTGCGTTTAACCAATCCATGGAAGCGGCAGGTTTAGGTGACAAGGTGACCACCATGACCATGTCCGATTTTGGTCGCCGTCTGGCAAGTAATGGCACTGGTACCGATCACGGCTGGGCGAGTAATCACCTTGTGATGGGCGGCGCTCTGAACGGTGGGCAATTATACGGGCAATGGCCATCTCTGATCCTTGATGGAGAGAATGACTTCAACAAAGGGCGGATGATTCCAACGACATCCGTTGAGCAAATCGGCGCGACAATTGCTAAGTGGATGGGAGTGAATACCGACAGCGCGATGGACTACATTTTTCCTAACCTGACGAATTTCTCAGTGAAAGATTTAGGCTTTTTGAAATAACTTAGTTTGAGTAGTGAGGAATATGATGCGCTTCTAATTCCTACCACTTTAAGTCGTTCTGGGATCGTGAAAGCTAATTTATCTTTTAAGCTTATGCCGACCAAGAACCACCTGTTTTGGGAAGGTGGTTCTTAGTTATTTATTGCTTACATCCCATAGCGGAATGCTTTACCTGCGTTGACCATATCACGATGAATAGGGGCTAATGCATTGGCGTAAGTGGCAAGTAATTCCATGGTGTACTGACTACGATCGTTGAGCTGTTGATCTGTACATTCATGATGAGCAGTTAGGGTGTTTTCACAATTTCTAAATATCAAATGGTCAGGCAAAAAACATACGTGATTATTTTTGTTACCCGTCAATCGGAGTTCACTTATCGGGTAAACACCATTTATGCTGGCTGACACGCTCACTAACAACGCGGCTTTGTGAGCAAGTTCTTCATCAGAGGTCAGCATCAAAAAGTTTTTCAGTGCCGGTGTTGCCATTCCATGCCATTCGGGTGTGATAAAGATGAATGCGTCTGATTGCTTGAGGGTTTGAGCGATTGGTTTCCAACAGTCCCATTCTTCACTGCCTTGCCACACGCCCTCATTCCAAAACGGCAAATTGAGTTGGTGTAAGTCAAGAACTGTTGTGTCATCAAAGTAGGACGAAGCTAATTTTTGCAAATAATTAGCGACATTTAAGCTTTTAGATTGTGCTCTCTGACTTCCGGATACGATGGTAATTTTCATAATAATCCCTTTTTAAGATCTGAAGTTGTGATTGATGGTTGTGTTTTAGTTGAGCGAGGTGTTGAGAGGAAAATCGAGACGAGAACCGCAGCAGCACCGAGTGATTGGAGCCAAGTAAGGCTCTGATCTAGAATGAAATAGCCAAGGAAGCAGGCAGAAACGCTGCTGAGAAAACCTAAAAATGAGACCGTCACTGGTGCGAGCTTTTCTATGCCGCGAAACCATAAAAAGTATCCTAAAATGGCCCCAATCAAACTTAGGTAGGCGTAACCCAAGTAGTTGGTTGGTGTAAGTTGAGCTGGAATACCTTCTAGCCAAAGCGCGACGGGCAGTAATACCACTCCACCAAACAACAACTGCCAACCAGTGAAGCCAAGCATGGTCATGCCTGAAGGGCGCCCCCACTTTTTCGTTAGTACCACCCCTGAAGCCATACTTAATGTGCCAAGCATGGCGATTAGTACGCCTCGTATATCGAGTTGGGTCGAGTTATTAAGTATCAAAAGAGTGACCCCAATAACCCCTAGTCCACATGCTGCCATCTGTTTTGAAGAAAAATTCGCCCCTAATAAGTACCAGCTTATGATCATCACAATGATCGGTTGTACCGACATCACGACGGAAGCCAATCCGCCTGGCAAATAAGTCGCCGCGAAAAACAGGCAGTAGAAAAACAATCCGATGTTTAGAAACCCTAGCACTGCCATACGAGACCACCATAACCCAGAGGGCAAGGTACGACTTAAGAGCACTAATAGGAGACCTGCTGGAAGCGCCCGAATAGTTGATGCAATTAAAGGACTTTCTGGTGGTAGTGCCTCTGTCGTCACAATGTAAGTGCTGCCCCAGACTATTGGTGCAACAGCAGTTAGTGCGACGGTTTTCATCTGTTGAACTCTATTCATACCTCACCTTTCTGAATCGGTCGTTTGTTT